>DASVBA010000319.1:0-12593 GCA_036376095.1 Chryseolinea sp. | reverse complement strand
GTTCTCCAATAGGGCATATATCTTTTTTCGATGCTGTTGACTAGAGAACGTAAGCTGGAAGATGTGAAGGATGTAAATACGTTCCTTGTAATCTTTAACGTCATACCCGTAGAGCGATGCAATGTCAAAGAGCATCTTCATTTTCAGGGTGAGCCAAATGGGAAAATCCGCCAACCCAAGCAGGATACCAGCGGCGCCGGTCACTGCCCCCTCCGCGCTGGAAGTATTTGTATAGAATTTGATCTTCCGCCTTACTTCCGATTCACGCGTATACAGATCCAACCCCTCGACCGGTGCCGCTGTGGTGAACATGGCACCGGAAAGCACGGCCCTGATCATTTCCCGGAGAGCCGCTGTGATAGCAACATGAGCCTTCTCCGGAATAAAACGGTTTATTCGGACCTGGATCCGTTTAGACAGCTGGTTAACAAAGGATGGCGATTTTTTCATCCTTTTTTGCCAATCTGAAAGCTCCTCCGCTACTTTTTTCTGATAATCATCCATACACCCAATGGCCTGCAGCTATCGTGCCTAAGCCGCAAACTTTCCACCTGATCTCACCTTTTTCAGACAGGCCTTTTTTTGTATATTCAATTTATGAAAAAGATCTTTACTGCTGTTCTTCTAATCACATGGATTGCCCAGGGTGCGCAGGCTCAACGTTGGGGTTCCGAAGTTGGAATGGATTATGTTTACACGTCCCCTTTGGGAAGCATGCAACACAACATAAAGCAGGGCCATGGTGTGGTTGTTGATCTGGGAATGGTTACCCCTTCAAAGCGTTTTGCCGTTGGAATGGAGGTCCAGTATACTCAATACGGCCATGATGAAAGCCTGCAAGAGTATGAACTTGACGACGGTACCCGGGCTAACATGAACGTTGTCGTCAACAATTCTTTCCTCAATTTTATGGCCTATGGACGTGCCTACCTGATCACAGAAGGCAAGTTCCTACCCTATCTTGCTGTAAAAGGCGGCTACGCAAACTACAGAACAGATCTCAATATCTATGATCCAAATGAGTGGGATAATTGTGCACCCGTGGAATCGGAAAAACTTCAAAATGACGGAACAATGATCGCTTCATTGGAAGGGGGATTCCGGTTAGACATGGCAACTGTATTCAGGAGGACGGACCCGGGAAGGTTCTATCTTAATTTCAACTCCAGCATAACCCAGGGTGGAACCGTCAAGTACATGAATACTGACGCACCGGAACATCATCCTACAAATCACGATGCAACGGATGCCGTAAGCGCAGAATTCATAAACACTCAAACACAGGTTGTCCACAGCCATCATGTCGGCACACTCTATACCAGTCCCGTTCAGTTACTGGACTTCCGGCTTGGAGCAACATTCAGATTTAGCCGGTAGGCAACTGCTCACAAAAAAATCAGAAAGCCGTGTGATGATCGCACGGCTTTTTTTATTACGAAACGTAGACTGATCTCAAGTCGACGTAGCCAGGTCCCGGAATCTGCAAAGAGCGTTCGCCCACCTCATTTGTTCGACGGTACGACATTCAGGCTCCAGTATTCTTGGTGAGGCTACCAATATACACATGCACTTAGCTCGGCTGGTGGCGACATTAAGGCGGTTGGGATTATAGAGGAAGGTCATTCCCCGTGGCGAGTCGTCGGCCGATGAGCTCGTCATCGAATAAATCACAACCGGAGCTTCCTGCCCCTGGAACTTATCAACGGTGCCGATCCTCATATCCGGCAACTTTTCGCGAAGCGCGCTAACTTGTGCATTATACGGTGCTACGATCAGAATATCATCACGTTCCAGGTTGCGTTGATGACCTTCAGCATCGATCCAAACCGTGTCCGGAGAGGTTAATTCTTTAATTATACCTTCAATGCGTACGACCTCCTCAATTGACTTGTCCTGATTTCCCCAATGTTCTACAGGTTCATAGAACAAGCCAGCTCCTTTGAATCGGCCGTTACTTCTTATCTCCTGCCGCTCAAGCCCTGGAAGCGGGTTTAGCCTTCCCTCATAAAAGACTTCCGACGTGAAATTGCATATGGATGGATGCAGCCTACGTGTAACGTCCAGGAATAATCCTTTATCTGAAGATATAGTCTTGTGACCATCGAGCAGATAGGTCAAGGCTGCAACATCGCTTCCTTCAGGATGAGAGCCTCTCTGCGGCTGTTCTAATTGCTGTGGATCTCCAAGAAGGATAAGATTATTTGCTGCCCGCGAAGCAGCCAGTGCCAGTGACAGCGACATCTGACCAGCCTCGTCAATGAAGAGATAGTCTAATGAACGCTCGGAATCGTCGTCGGCCCATAGCCAGGCCGTACCACCCACCACTTTACCATCGTGAAGCGCAGCAATGGCTTCCGCACCCTTGGTTACTTCCATAATTTCATTCTGTGCGACCTCACTCTTTTCAGACACTTTGTGGACAAATCCTTTCACCACATTTTCATTCTTGTTGAACTCAATCACTTTATGGAACAAATTGCTAATGACTTTATGGCTGACGGCGGTTATCCCCACTTTATGGCCAGCTTTGACCAGCGCAATGATCATCTTTGCGCCTGTGTAAGTCTTTCCTGAACCCGGCGGACCCTGGATTGCCAAAACACTTTTATCAAGATTGAGCGCGAGCCGGATAGCTCCCTCAACAACATCCTCACCATCACTGAGCAGTCGTTCACCATTGCTCCTCAATAACCTGGGCTTCCGCTTGAGCAAAAGATGTTTCGCCGCACGATGTGGCCACTCCGTTTCAATTCCATCTTCAATGATCGATTCCGCAAGGTTCATGATGGAAGTAGCAAGCGTCTTGATCTCAATCCTGTCTTTAACATGAACGGCCGTGGGATGAACATCGGCCGTCTTAGTCATCTTTTTGATATCTATGGTGTATTCTTCAGGCCGAACAGCATGTACCGTTCCAAGCTTGTCACCCTTCACGACAAAAAGTTCATCACCTTCGTCGAGACTCGCTTCCTGAGGAGGATACTCATAGCGGTGGATTGGCACCTTAATCCTTCCGCCAGGGAAAATTTGTTTTTGAAATTTCAGACCAGTCAGTGCTTTCCGTTCCAGCAGAAGCTCATCATGATCCAATTCATGAACGCGGAAGTATTCCCACCATGCACTTTTATCTTCCCTTCGAAAATATTCGATTAAATGCGCCAGCAACCACTCTGCTTTTTCTGCATCGGTCCACGCTTCACGATTTTCGGGAAGATTTCTCGTCAGATCCCTGAACAATGCGGCGGCGCGCGTTTGGAGCTCCTGGACACCTTCCGAAGCCTCACCAGTCTTTACTTCAGGTCTACCAATAACCATTCCTTTTGACATGGCTTCTACTCTCAGCTTTTCGAGCCAGTGATGCACTGCCTCAGTTGCCCGGCAATCATCTTCGTTATAGTCCTGGACAAGGCTCAGTGTTTCCTTCGGCAACGATGAGAGCTCTTTAAGTTCAAGCGCAGACTCAAGTGCACGTCGGGAAGCGCCGGCGATCGGAAGGTCGATCTTGCGTTTGTAGTCCGTGAATCCCTCTAGGTCTTTTAGCGAATAACGTTCGACACTCGCCTTGAGGCTTTCCCGGATAATAGCATGTAGATCAATGAACCGCTCTGCACGTAATAGCTGATCCACTTCGTCCGCACGTGTGCCGTGTCGGCCGGTGAGTCGCTTAACGGCAGCGGGCTCATATATGCCATAGTGATAAATATACATCGATGGATTTTTCGACCATCGTTGCATGATAAAGTCGATAAAATCTTCAAATATCCTTTTCTCTTCTATCTGATCCATTCCCCACCTACCCTTGTACTCAATGCTTCCGGACTCTGTTCGAAAAGTTACTCCCAACAAGTATTCGATTCCGCCTTCATCATAGAAAGGATCGCCCTCGATATCAAAATAAATATCTCCTTTGCTGGGCTCAGGTAAACGGTACAGCCCCCTTCCTGGATCAGTGGCTAAAAGATCATAAAGCAGCCTGCCCTTGAGGCGTCCCTCAAGCTGGACCTTTGCCTGGTGATGAATAGAACGGTAAGACTCGATGTTTCCACGTTCCGGTTTATCTCGCAACGGATCGGATAGACGTGCGTACTCTTCTAATGTAGCCACACCTTGCCGTTTTAATTCGTTTCGATGCAACGTGCGAATGCCGGCGATCAGGGACAGGTGATCGTCCGTATGCCGCTGCGAGTCACAACGCTTCCACCACCGGCAAATATCACAATGAGGAACCGGTTCGGGATAAAGACCCAACGGCGGATTTTCAATAGTACGTTCAAAATTTCTGCGAATTAGGTCGTAGTAGGATCTGAAATCGTTAAACGAAAATCCTTCTTTCGGAAAATCTTTACCAGGTTTTATGACGTGCATCATCCGTGGAACGAATCCCTGAATGCGTGACAGCAGGTCGGTATAAAGACAGAGCTGTAAAATTGTAGCCGCCCGGGTATTCTGGGAAAGTTTGGTATCCTGAACTTCATACGACCAGTCACCAAGGTTACTTTTTTCATTTACCTTAAGTAGTATGTCTGCGTTACCTAACCAGTTTCCATCTGACAATGTTGCCTGGACGATAACATCAAACCCTCGCTTCATGGCTTCAATGGTAGCGTCCTGGTTCTTTCCGTGAAGTGCAACAACGGTTAGCCCTTTGGCACGTAGAAACTCAACATACTCGGCTTCATGTAGAGCACCGCGTTTCGCGAGAATAGCCAATGATGGATCGAACCAATCCGGTTTTGGCAGTTTTCCCGTGGCAACAGCTCTGTCGAGTTCAGTGAGATGCCGGCACCCGAGATAGTTGGCGAGATCGGTGGCGGAAAGACGAATGGAATCTTCAACTACCTTCATAGGGCGATTGTATCAGCATGTGCGAATCGTGAAATTAATAAATAAGAACTTAGTGTCCCGCGGTGAATGTACAGGATAACATTAGGAGGGTACGAAATAAAAAAGGTGGATGATGATCATCCACCTTTACGATCAATTGTATCGGCGTGAGCTGTTTCCGCCGGGATTCCTTGAGGGTGATCCACCGCTTCTGTCGGAAGGAGTCCGCCTGATTTCCTGCTGAGGGCTGGATCTCTGCCGTTCAAAATTTGAATTCGATCGGTTAAATCTCTCCTGAGTTGGCCGTTCGATTCGCTGAAGACTTTGCGGCTGAGTCCGTCTCATCTCATTAGGACGACTAAACTCACGCTGCGAATTCTGTCTTTCGAATTGTTGACGGCGAACGTTCTCGTTATTGCGTTGCTGCTCCATAACCGCGTTGTCGCGCTGACGTTGCAGGTTTCGTTGCTCTTGCATCATTTCATTCTGCTTTTCGAATTGCTGCCTGCGTACATCGTTGCCGTTGGAACGGAACTGCTCTTCGCGCAAGTTGTTCTCGCGTTGTTGCAAATTTCGTTGTTCCCGGAGAGCCTCGTTTTGTCTTTCAAGTTGCTGCCTGCGTAGTTCACTGTTGTTAGAACGAAGTTGTTCATCGCGACGAGCATTGTTTTGCTGCTCAAGTCTGCGCATCTCCTCCGCCCGATTTGTTTCGATGTCACGTGAAGGATTTTCGCGTTCTCGTTTGAAACGCTCGAACGCATCATTCTCGCGTTGCATGTCGCGTTGTTGAAGACTCTCCATCTGGTCAAGGTTTCGGCTTCGCTCCATTCTTGAACTGTTAGGTTCAACGCCACGCTGATCCTGTCTCTTTTGAAGGTCATTCTGCAGGCTGCGCTCTCTATAGGATCCGGAGGTCCCTTCGCGACGCGCCTCCACTTGCTCAAGCCTTCCACTTCCATTGTCACGCATATAACGTGAAGGCATAGCGTTTAATCTTGATGCTTTCGAGTCATCGACTTCAGGCTTATAAAAACTTGCACGGTCGCGTTCAACCGCAGTTCGGCCTGGACGATTCAAATCACTCACCGCGTACGTCCGCACGCGCTCCTGTGTCGTTCTTTCGATCTCCCTTCTGGAAGGACCTGTGATATACGTATGACGAGTTCTGTTATCAGTATAATTGTTCGTGACGATAGTCGTGTGATTTATAATGTTCACGACATGAGGTCTTGGAACGCAGTGACGATAAACAGAACGATACGTTATATATCGGTACGGAACGAAACTCCAATAATGGTGCGGTATCCGATTATAATAACTAAACGATACACTGAAACCCAATCCAGGCATTAATGGAGCCCATCCATAATAACCGCCTCCGCTTCTCCATGCTACCCATGCCGGTCCCCAGACAGTGTCCGGCACCCACATCCATCCGTAAAAATCATCGTAGAACCAGCGGCCATAGTGAAAAGGCGCCCATCCCCAGGAATAATCCGATACCCAGGTGTTGCCGTACTCTGTCGAGATCCAATAACCACCAGTGGCATAAGGCACGAAACCTCTGTCAACACGGGGCATCCAGACATAGCCATGTTGATTATGGTGTATCCAAGTACCGTATGGTTGCAGCTCATCATAAAACACCTGCATTGAGACGCTTCCCTGGGCTTTCACTGAACTTACGCCCAGTATACACGCCAGCAGGAAACCCATTACCATCACAATCCCTCTATTTCCTAGCTTTTTCATAGTCAATAAGTGCTTTAACTTCCTACATATAACGAAAAACTATGCCATTTTTTGTATCGGGGAACAAGTAAAAAAGCAGGGTTCTTCCCTCGAATAGCCTCAAATTCTCATCTCCTCAAATTCTCACCTTCTCATCTTCTCACCCTTCTCACCATCTCAGAAATAATTGGTAATATTATCGCATGAGCCATTCCTTTACTTCCCGGAAATATTTCTCTCAAATCAACCTTATCTACTTCACTCAGGCAGGCGTTATGCTTGTTTTTTCTGCCGTGGTTTTTGCGTTGGTTTATTCGGGGCAGTTTGTTCCGACAGCTGACCAGGCCCTCGCAAATAATCTAACGTATTTGCTGACTGCGGTCGTTATTGCAGGCTATGCGGGTGCACACTTTCTTTATCGTTACATGCTATCACGTATCGATAAGAGTAAGGACCTTAAGCAGAAAATGCCGGGCTATTTACCTGCCTTGCTGGTGCGATCAGCATGCCTGGAACTTCCCGGGATGCTGGCAGCTGTTGTACTTTTTATGACGGCAAAGCTTTACCTGTTCGCGATTCCTGTTTTTACGTTTATCGTTTTCTATCTCATGCGTCCTACTCCAGCGTCCATCGCGGAAGACCTTGAATTATCTGACAAGGAGCGGTCGATGCTTAGCGATCCAAATGCGATTATTGCGGAACGTTGAATTGTTGAAGTTCTTACCTAGTCGGAGATATTCGAACAATTATTTCTTGGCCCGACAAACAAGCGCAGACGCGCAGCCGCCATTCACAAGATTGGACCAAGCAAGCGCAGTCGTGGTAGCAGAGTCCCCGAGACGGGGGACTCTGCGACAACGGCCAGAATTATTTCTTGGACTAAAAAAATAAGCGCAACGTCATAGCAGAGTCTCCCGAGCTTCTCGGGGACTCTGCGTTATTCGAGGCACAAACATTATTGCGAGCCGCAAAATATCGGTAATGCAGTTTTTGTCAGGAAAGCTGTGACTAAAACATTTCTACTTCGAGCGAGGCAAATTTACATTTGACGACAAGAGCCTTTTTAAATTTACCATGAGTGTTCGACGGGAAATAACCGAATATTCAGGAATATTCTTCATCACGTTCACATGCTGTCGGTGGTTACATCTGTTTGAGGAAGCAAATGCATATGACTCCGTGTATGATTGGTTTGACTGTCTTAAGCAGCAAGGCCATTTCATTTGTGCTTATGTCATAATGCCCAATCACCTTCATGTATTAATAGCATTTCGCAACACTCGAGGGCAAAGCATAAATTCAATCGTCGGGAGCGGCAAACGTTTCATGGCATATGATATTGTCAAACGCTTGAGAAACTGCGGGAAAGCCAACGTGCTGAAAAAGCTTGAACGACTAGTTAACAAAAAAGAAAAGTTGAAGGGAAAGCTTCACGAGATATTTGAGCCGTCGTTCGACTGGAAATTGTGTGACACAGAAAAATTTGTCTATCAAAAACTAGATTATATTCATGAAAATCCGTGTAGAGGAAAGTGGCAGCTTTGTCAACAATTAGAAGATTATGCTCATAGCTCTGCCTCGTATTACGCGACCGGTAAACAAGGAGTTTATGAAGTCACAAACATCGCGGCAATCGAAGACATTGATTTAACAGAGCCCCTGCTAAACAATTAATTAGTCTGCCACCCAAATCGCAGAGTCCCCTAAGCGGGAGACTCTGCGACGATGGCCAAAATCATTTCCTGGACTGAATAATAAGCGCAACGTCATAACAGAGTCCCCAGAGCTTCTCGGGGATTCTGCGTTGTTCAGGGCCGTAAACAGAGCCCCTGCTAAACAATTAATTAGTTACCACCCAATCGCAGATTCCCCTAAACGGGAGACTCTGCGACGACGGCCAGAATCATTTCCTGGACTGAATAATAAAAGCAACGTCATAGCAGAGTCTCCCGAGCTTCTCGGGGATTCTGCGTTGTTCAGGGCCGTAAACAGAGCCCCTGCTGAACAATTAATTAGTTACCACCCAATCGCAGAGTCCCCTAAACGGGAGACTCTGCGACGACGGCCAGAATCATTTCCTGGACTGAATAATAAGCGCAACGTCATAGCAGAGTCTCCCGAGCTTCTCGGGGACTCTGCGATTATTACGCGGCACTCGGCGACTACGGCGTTAACGTTTTTATCGCGACTCCGAGGAGAGCCGCTGCTAAAATGATAAGCGGCTCTGGAATCTTCTTGAATTTTAAGAGAATTCCTACCGTAGCTAGCGCAATGAGAATAGACGGGATATCTGCCAGCATTCTTTTACCGAGCACCAGTACTGCACCTGCAATAGCGCCGATCGCTGCTGCAGTCACACCGTCTACAAATGCCTTGATGGCTGGATGTTTTCCATATTTCTTGAAGTACGGTGCAGGAAGAATAGTGAATAGATAACATGGAACAAATGTGGCGAACGCAGCGATTGCCGCTCCCGGAAATCCTTCCACGAGATAACCGATGAACGCCACGGTTATAACGACCGGGCCAGGCGTAATCATGGCCACCGCTACGGCGTCGACGAATTGTTGCTCGTTGAGCCAATGATACTCCTTTACTACGCCACCATATAAAAAAGGAACGATGGCAAGACCACTGCCAAAGACAAATGCGCCGGCCTTTGCGAAGAACCAGGCAAGCTGCCAAAACCTGGATTCAGTTGCTGCAGGTGCAAGGTCGATCATCAACGGCAAAAAAGCGTTCGCTTTAAAGCCAAGCCATCTGGGTGGAGCCTTAATCATCCAGACAGCGACACCGGCCAGTAATATCAGCCACAAAATTTCTTGTTCCGTAATGAATGTTACGGTGGCAAGAACAATAAATATCGCCCATCCCAGTTTATCACGGCCGATGCTTTTGCTGGTGAGCTTGTAGCTGCCTATCACAATTATACCAATAACAGCAGCGCCTACGCCGTAAAATACAGCTTGCATCCACGGAAGACCGCCATAAAGGACATAGGCGTACGCAATGACCAGGACCATGAGGAACGAAGGCAGAACAAACGCCAATCCCACAATCGTAGCACCACGGATACGGTAGTGAACATAACCGATATAGATGGCCAGCTGCGCCGCGAGGGGTCCCGGCGCCAGTTGAGCCAATGCAAGTCCTTCCCTATAGTCTTCTTCGCTGATCCACTTCTTGTTTTCAACCAGATCACGGTGCATATAACCGACCAAAGCCACTGGTCCACCAAAGCCCCATGTGCCGAGCTTGAGAAAATAAATGATAAGATCTTTGAGGCTGTATGGATTCATTTTGTTAGCTGTGATTTGATTTATTCCTTCCTGAAATCCAGAGTATGGAAAACAAAAAATCTTATCGCATGAGTGGACCAGTAAGAAGAACCTGAGCTTTCTTGCTGAAAGACATGCATATAACCCAGTTGCGCATTGAGATGAGATGTAAACATGTATCCCAATCCGGCGAAAAATCGATTTTGGTCGAACGTATTGTAAACGATCCTTTCTCCAAAATTCAGGAACAACTCATCGATAATCGCGACAAAGGGCACCTTAGCTGCAAGCTCTTTGCCTTTAAGCGGGATGAAGAAAGAAATATTATAGCGCAAACGATAGTTGAAATTGTAACCATCTTGCAACTGATCGTTCGCTGCCTTTCGTACAAATCGCTGCTCAAAGCGCAACCACTGAAGTGTGCTAAATGACGAATACTTTTGGTTCCACCATATCTGTTGCCAGAATCTATTCTCTGGCCGCGATGTTTCTAACCCTTCGGCAGGGAAGTGATTGACAAACGCATACCCAGCATTAGCTCTCAGATTATCTTTGATAAAGAACGTAACGGCAGGACGTACCATGAATTGAAAAGGTCGTTCAACAAAATTATCCGTTCGCCGGTAATGGACGTCGAGCCAGACACCCCATCGCTTTGATAATCTCGTTTGATTGAAATATCCCAGCCACAGCTGCTCGCGGTTGTGAATTTCCTTCTCAGTAGCCTGTGCAAAACTGAACGAGGGAATTATTATCAACAATAAGAGTAAAATTCGAAAGTCCATTCAGTCTATAGATTTAGTGCAAGTCTAGGGCAGCAGCGCTAGCGAGGATAGAATAAAAGTGACTATTAGAACAGGATTTACTTTTTAGATTGATTTTTTCTACGGTATTGTGACGGCGTTATCCCGATATTTTTTTTGAAGATCCTGTTAAAATGGCTTTGATCCGAGAACCCTGTAAGATAAGCGATCTCTGCCAGCGAATATTGTGATCCAGTGAGAAGTGTGGTGGCCTTTTCGATACGTAACTTCCTGATGTAATCACCGAAAGACAGATCATCGAAATATTTTGAAAACTCCCGCGAAAGGTAAGACGGATGAACGTTAAGGTTTTCGGATATCACCTTCAGACTGAGCGAAAGGTTTGTATCAATGTGATCCTGAATTATGGCCTTTAATTCTTTTGCCCAATCGGGAACTTTGTTCGATCGGTGCTTCAGGAATTTTTGATACACATCCAGCAGCATATTTTCCGCGGGATTCTGCGTATGTTTCTCTGCCTGCAGGTATTTCGCCCAACTGTACAGACCGTCATAGATCATCATCCCCTTATCCAACAATTCAAGATCATTTGTAATGTTGTAGGATAGCCCTGACGATATCGCCCACAACCCTGACGACTGCGCTGAGAGATCGTGCCTGTCGGTGTCAGCACCACGAACAATGGTCGCGATCAGGCTCAAGGCAGGATCCTTAAGCTTGTGTTTTTTTAGGATGTAATCAAATGTACACTGGTCACCATAGTGGGTGTATTCAACATCGGGAAGGTCAAAGGGAGTTGCATTGATCTCCTTGGATTTGGGAATAACCTCATCGAATGGAACGTAAATGAATTCGGCATCCGGGTCCACAAATCTTTTGATCAGCCAGGGGCAGGCAATACGGTCGATCTTGGGACGTTCACGTGTTATCCATTTCATACACCGTTATCCGTTAATGGTTAATAGTTAATCGGGGGCGAGGGTGTGGGCGACAGCATGTTAGCTGGGGATGAGTGACAATGGCTGTATTTCTATTCCGTTTTGAGACTTTCGACAGGATTTTGGATCGCAGCGGAAAAAGAACGGAAGGAAACGGCCGGGCGCTAAACCTGATACATTAATAAATGCATACAATCGGTTTTTGCTGATATATCTTATGGAGGTGATGAAGAAACTTTTGAGCATGGACGTTTCTATTAGTCGTAACGTATAGTTGCCACATGAAGATAATGAGTTTTGAAACAATATTGGGGTTATAACTTGCTTACAGCCATCCCTAGAAATACTGCCAGCAGGCAAAAAAGCAAACTTAGAAAAGTGTAGGCTGCAAATGTCCAATATGCAGAAGTCTCAAGAAGCCTGAAGCTTTCGTAGGCAAATGCGGAGAACGTGGTGAATCCGCCGCAGATGCCCGTTGCCAGAAAAATTCTCCATTCCTGAGTCATCCATCCGAATCGTGTAGCCAATCCATAGACAATTCCAATTGCCAAGCAGCCAGAAACGTTGACGACAAAAGTTCCGAAAGGGAACGAATGTGGAAACCATTTAGTGATGACGCCTGAAAGCAGGTAACGCGCAACGCTACCGATGAAACCACCAAAACCTACGAGAAGTATGTGCTTGCCCATGCAACGAACAATTTAATCCAAAAAACAGGAATACAAAAAGTAATGGTTTGTCGCGTTAACCGCTCGCTCTCGTGGATCGGATTATTTGAACAATACATTCTTTACGAACTGAGCACTTTTCCCAACGTTATCCATTGCATCAGGGTGATAGTTATTGCCTTGCTCGACAAACATATGCTCTACACCGGCGAGCTCGGCGTCCTTTAAAATGCTTTTGAAGTCGATAGTTCCCTCGCCCATGATCTCATGCAGGCTCCGGTCTTGTTTGCTCATGTCCTTCAGGTGCCACATGGGAAAACGGCCGGGATACTGGACAAAGTAATCGTGAGGTTTGAGCTTGGATGCATTTGACAACCAATACAGATCGGC
>DASVBA010000314.1:0-3468 GCA_036376095.1 Chryseolinea sp. | reverse complement strand
CGGGTGAGGGCGGAGATTGCTTCCATGCGTACTGCTAATGATCTTCAGCGAATCACACCCTTGGTTTGGCAGGAGCTCAATTCATTGGGAGTTCCATTTTTCAGATGCGGTGTGATTATTGTCGACGATCAGCAGGAAATTGCGCATATGTATTTTTCAACGCCGGAGGGTAAGTCTTTGGCTACCCTTCATGTGCCATTCGACATTTCAGAGTCGACACGAAATGCCACCGATCATTGGCGCCGTGGAGAAGTTTATATAACCCAATGGAACAGTCAACAGTTTGCAGAATGGATTGAAACATTGTTGAAACACGGACAGATCAATACTCCAGAACAATTTCTGGGCGGCATAAAACTTCCCGAATTGATCACCCTTCAGTTCGTTCCTTTTTCACAAGGCATGTTGTATGTGGGAAGTGTTGAACCGTTGGAAGATGATCAGATCAGTCTTATGAACTCGTTAGCTGATTCCTTTTCCGTAGCGTACGCACGGTATGAAGACTTCAGACAGCTTGAACAAGCAAAGGAGCGGGTGGAGGCAACGCTCGCAGAGCTTAAAGCGACACAGTCACAACTTATCCAATCGGAGAAGATGGCCAGCCTTGGTGAACTAACGGCCGGCATCGCACATGAAATTCAAAATCCGTTGAACTTCGTAAACAATTTTTCGGAGCTGAATACAGAACTTCTTGATGAGCTTAATTACGAGCTGTCCGCCGGAAATTTGCAATCGGCCAAGGGGATTGCGAGAGACATCAAAGAGAATGAACAAAAGATCAATCACCATGGTAAGCGTGCCGACGTCATCGTTAAAGGAATGCTTGCGCACAGCCGTACCAGCAGCGGTCAAAAAGAATTAACCGACATCAACATACTTTGCGAGGAATACCTGCGACTGGCATACCACGGTATCCGGGCTAAGGAAAAATCATTCAACGCCAAATTTGAAACCAACTTTGACCCTATACTGCCCAAGGTCAATGTGGTGGCTCAGGACATTGGGAGAGTGATCTTAAACCTCATCAACAATGCTTTCTATGCTGTTAGTGAAAAAGCGAAAAATACTGAAGGGAAATATCAACCAACAGTTACGGTCAGCACAAGCACGGAGAAAGGAAAAGTGGAGATAATAGTCAGAGATAATGGTGTCGGCATTTCGGAGGCGATCAAGGAAAAGATCTTCCAGCCGTTTTTTACAACAAAACCAACCGGCCAGGGAACTGGGTTAGGGCTATCCTTGAGCTATGAAATTATTACAAAGGGACATGGCGGTGAATTGAAAGTAGAGTCAACAGAAGGTGAAGGAAGTGCATTTATTATCGATCTTCCCGTTAATTGATGAGAAGGATAATCCGATAAAAAAAATAGATTCAGCCTTCAAGTTTCGCGCGCAAGAGTCTTGGTGTGTCTATGACGGACACGCGGGGAGCGATGAGATCCAACAATGACAAGATCACCAAAGCGGCAAATCATAGTTGCTCTATTTCATCTTACTTTTTATCCACCGATCGATTTTTGATTCCAAAATCACCAATGGAACGGCCCCATCCTTAAGAACTTCATCATGAAATTCCCTTATGTCGAACCTGTCTCCTAATTCTTTTCTTGCTTTTTCTCTTAATGATATAATCTTCTGCTCACCAATTTTATAACTGACCGCTTGCCCAGGCACAACCATATAACGTTCAATTCTTTGTTCTGCCACAAATGGTGGTACTGGTTGATTCTCCAAAACATAGGCTATTGCTTTTTCGCGCGACCATCCTTTGTGATGCATCCCTGCATCTACTACAAGTCGCACGGCCCTTTCAATTTCGTTGTTCAATCTTCCGAGGTATTGATAGGGATCTTTATACATGCCTAATTCCTTACCAAGACTTTCAGCATACAATGCCCATCCTTCCCCGAATGCGCTCGTAAAGTAGGCCTTTCTGAATTCCGGAATGTCGGCCTCCTGCTGTATCGCAATCTGATAGTGATGGCCTGGAATTGCTTCATGGATGAACAAACTCTCCATATCTATATAATTGTACTTAAGCGGATCCCGAACGGTCTCGTAGAATATGCCGGGTCTTTTTCCATCGCGCGAAGGCCTCATATACTGGGCATTCGCACCTGCCTCCCGAAATTTTTCCGTCGCCCGAACCTCAAAGGTGGATTTTGGCCTTAAATTAAAAAGTCGGTCCAGCTGTGGAGACATTTTTACCTCAAAACTTCTATAACGATCCAATACTTCTTGCTCCGTCTTGAAAGGAAAGAACTTAGGATCGGATTTCACATACTCGAAAAATGATTTTAGGTCGCCCTTATACCCGACTTGTAGTCTCAGCGAATCCATTTCTTTCCGGATGCGTGCAACCTCACGAAGACCCAGGTCGAAGATTTCATCAGGAGTAATGTCCAGCGTGGTAAAAAACTTCAGCCATAAAACATATTCCTGCTTGCCATTACTATTATCTAACAAACCTGTAGAAGTCCTGGCATTGGGAATATAACTATTGACCAGATAATCATGCAATTTCTTGTAAGCGGGCCTGACATTATTTTCGATAGCATCGGAATAATCTTTTCGCAGTTGAGAGGCTGAGGCGCTATCAAGATTCTCAGGTAATTTTAACAGTGGTTTGTAAAAAATATTCTCCTGCGGCGCTGTTTCAAACAAGGGCTTTAACTGCGCAGGAACTTTTTCCATTGACGCTTTTGGATTGGAGTTGTTAAGTTCAAGGCCAGTCTGCATGTTGGCTATTGCCTGATCGACCCAGACTTGAAACCTATTCATCCTATTGATAAAATCGCGATAATCTTTCTCCGTGTTGAACGGCACGTAACCTGCGCCTGAAGCCAGCGTGGCGAAACGGGTAGGGAAACTAAACACAAACTGATCGACGGGCCTGTTGAATCCCAAAGATGCGTTCACTCTTTCAATGTCCATCTTTAAGATGTATGTTAAGATCTCGACGCTGAGCAATTCTGACGGAGTAAGGTGATCTTTATTGATAATGCCCAGCGTATCCAAGTATTTTTGATCCAGTGCTATCGATTTGGCCCTATGATCCTGACTGATATCAATTTCCAGCTGGTCATTATAGTCGTTTACGCCGTTTGCTGTCGCCGACAGCGGATTGAGTTCATAGTATTCCCGTGAGTATTGTTCCAATACGGGCTCCAGCGCAAATGGGGGCGCCTCTTTATCAGACGGCTTCATGCAACCAAATAAGATCATGAAAATAAATCCAGTAAGTCTCCTCATATGCTACGTGTGATTTTTTTATATCCTTCAAATAAAACCAAGAACCTGAAGGCTAACTGCCGTCTCATCTACGAAACTAAAACTACACATTTCTAACAGACCAAAAAGATGAAACGATGGGTGAATGGCTCGCGGCAAGTAAAAAGTCAAAGTAAAGACCGTGGGCGGACAATAATTTGCTTACGAGGCAGTGAACTTCGAAGACTTATTGGTAAC
>DASVBA010000216.1:0-5855 GCA_036376095.1 Chryseolinea sp. | reverse complement strand
TGATATGATCATGCTCAAAGACAACCATACGGACATGGCGGGAGGCATTAGGCAAGCAATCAATCGGACAAAAGAGTATCTTCGCGCCGAAAAAAAAGTACTTCGGATAGAAGTCGAAACGCGCAACCTGGACGAGGTCAGACAAGTGCTTGATGCCGGCGGGGTTGATGTGATTATGCTGGATAACATGAGCACTGGCCAGATGAAAGAAGCGATACAACTTATTGATGGAAAATGTAAAAGCGAAGCAAGTGGTAATATAACCGAGGAAACCATCCGGAGTGTCGCCGAATGCGGAGTTGATTATATTTCAGTGGGCGCTTTAACCCATTCCGTCAAGAGTTTGGATCTAAGCCTGAAGGCCTATTAAGAATTACAAATACAGAATTGGATTGTCGAAGCATTGATAATGAAGAACTATGATTGTTAGAACGAAAAATTACAAGCTGGAAAAGAAGATATACATTAAGACGGCGTTAACGCGCATTTTAAAGAAACAAGGTTGGATTGCAGCAGCGGCTGCTGTGTTACTGTGCCTCGGGTATTTTATTCCGGGAGCAGACACCATCTGGTGGTTTATTGGTGCGGTAATCGGACTGGCCCTTTATGTGCTTTTCTGGTGGATCCAGTTTTATGGAGTTACACAGCTAGATCAAGGTAAGATGCTGTTTGAGAAATTCTCGTACGAGATCAGCAGCCAACAAATCCTGATGAAGATAAATCCTCGGGAGGGCATGCCGCTTAAATGGGACCAGATCAAAAGCGCCGAAGTTGGAAAAGATCATTTTGTTCTGTTCGTTAACAAAGCGCAGTTGATCTACTGGCCATTCAAGATCTTTAATACTGACAACGAGCGTAAATTCGTTGGGAGTATCCTCAAGAACAAAGGTTTTGTAAAATAGCTTTGAGGCTATTTATTTGTGGAAAGTCAGATCTGTTTCGGGTCTGACTTTTTTAATTTTATCCTGTGAAAAAGACCAATCAACTTTCGTCCGACATAAAGCAGAAGATCTATAAGTACTGCGCATATCAGGAGCGTACGCACTTTGAAGTTAGGAACAAGCTGTATGAATATGGTCTGGGATCGGATGCCGTGGATGAGTTGATAACCCAACTCATTGGGGAAGGGTATCTGAATGAAGAGAGATTTGCTAAGACTTTTGCCGGTGGAAAATTCCGGATCAAGAGTTGGGGTCGTATAAAGATAGTTCATGCGCTGGAAGCCAAAGGACTCACCAGGAATTGTATCGCCCTGGGTCTGAAAGAAATTAACGAAACCGACTATATGGAAACCCTCCAAACCCTGTTAGAGAAAAAAGCAGCTACCGTTCAGTCCGATGATGATTTTGTAATGCGCGATAAAATTGCCAAATACGCCATTCAAAAAGGATTTGAGCCTGAATTGGTATGGCGTTGTATCAAGGAGATGGACTTATAGCATGGCTTTCCTGGGACTACTGTCACTTTTTTAGTATAATTTGCGTTAAGAAGAAGTAAGCGTTGGAAAACAAAATGAAACACAGATCAGATAGCAAAGAACACTGGGTCTCGAACAAAGAAAAGAAGAGCCGTGAACTTGTTTATAAGCTCATCGATATCAACAAGGAAATAGACGGTGAAGGAAAGACTTTTCGCTTGGGAGGGAAGGTATACTTTGTAAGAGAGTTGGGTTAAACCTCATCGAACTTTGGCGTTAGCAGTATCTACTCTTTTCCTGTTCCTGTTTATACTTCCCGGTATAACTTTCAAAAGAGCCTACCTTTCTTCTGTTTTTTCCCGCAAACTTAAATTCTCCGGCCTGCTTGACGAGGTCTTCTGGGCGCTCTTTCCGTCAATCGTAATGCACTTCATATCTTATGCGATTCTCGTTGCGGCAAAATCGGTCCTTCAATTTGATTTTGACTTAACGGTAGTGCTAAGCAAAGCACTCTTTGAGGGAGAAAGTGAAGAATATGCCAGTGTTTTTCTGACCTATCTTTATTACTGCACCTTTGTAATTGCTGTATCCTTCTTTGCCGGGCATGTAAGCCGGAAGATTGTAAGGATGCTAAAGTTTGACAGAAAATTCAGGCTTTTCCGATTCTCTAACGATTGGCACTATTTGCTCAGTGGAGAGTTCCTTGATTTTCCTGAAGTACCCGATAATCCGGAAGAAGTGAGCTTCAAGCTGGTAAACGTGTTGACAAATGTTGGAGGCAAGCAAATGATTTACATCGGCGAGCTCATACACTTCACCTTGTCGGACGAAGGCGGTCTTGAAAACATAGTGCTGAAGGATGCTAAGCGAAGACTGCTCGAAGACGACATACTGGAGAACCGATATTATGAAATACCTGGAAGATATATCACGATTCCCTATAAGACGATCATCAACATCAATATCCGCTATTTCTATCTCGAAGAGATCACCAGTGACTATGATGAGGACAAACTCCTATAAAATGGTGCCTCGATAGATTTGCTACTAAATGCGCTGCAGGAAACTAGCAAAAAAATTGAAGGTAATATCCAACTCCCAATGTCCGATGTGATAGAAGCGCCCTGCCGACTATTTCCATTACTGCCCGACCAGAAATACAGCGTTGGAAAAGAGCAATTTCCCCGACTCCCAGAAGCAACGGAACAACGGGTTGTCCACCAAATAAACAATGTTTCCCTGACCCTTTTGCTCGACACCCAATACAAGACTGTTATCAAGTTTTCGATTGATTCTGACCCCGGCAAATCCTTGCACCGGCTTAGCCTTGCCTTTGATGATTCCTACATTCCATCCGTTTTCAAGGAAACCGAAACGCAGCTCGTTTGTTTTGAGTGTGTAGTAGGTATCTTTTAGTCCAAAGGCCAGCGGATGGGAGCTATCGAGAGAAACTTTATAAACTGCGCCTGAAATCGACTCGGATAGCAGCTTCCGCTCCGCGTCTTCATACCGGGTAAGGGCTTCTTTTTCTCTTAGTTCCTTATCCTTCTTTTCCGCATCGGTTTTTTCGCTGTCCTTAGCATACTTACGGAGCGCGAAACCTTTCTGATCAACAAATGCATTCAGCCCGCTCGCAATCACTATAAGCTTTCCTCCTGCAGTCACCCAGTTATTGAACTGGCCGAGAGTGGCTTCATCAAACAACCGGTAATTTCCCTCGGGCACAATAAACACATCGTATTTTTTTAAGTCGATGCTCTTTAGATAGTCTGTGCCAATTTGTGTGATAGGATAATGGATCTGCTGTTCAAAAAAATGCCATATCTCTCCGGCCGATAGCGAGGATGTCTGTTCGCCGAATAGTACGGCAATTGATGGTGCCTTCACAAATTTTACCTCACTTGATCCAATATCCTTTCCACGTTCCACAAACCCAGTCGGTGAGGTATGGATCTTCCTTCCCATGTTACGCGCAAGGTTTTGAACAGCGTTGTCAAAATCTGTCACGCCCTCATTGTTCCTCCGCGTAACGATCAGGGTGCCTGCATCGAAACTCTGTCCGTTGACAGAAAAAGCCTTCTCTGCAATTCTCACCTTAATTCCATTACGCATCAACGCGGCCATAAACTCTACGTCATTAACACTTTGATATGTAAATATGTAAGAGTATGGCCTTCCTGTAATGGGAGCATTGTCTATTTCCTTTAACTGCAACGGCTTACCAACATTGATACGTTCATTCAAGGCATAGGCCTTAAGGTCGTACGAGTACATCAAATTCCACGCGGTGATATCATAGGTAAGAGAATCCGGAAGCTTTGACTGCGGTTCAAAAACCGTTGTGATGAATCGCGATTTAGGCTGATAAATATTTACGACGATATCATCGGTTGTCAGATTAAATGTTGACGTAGTCTGAGTCTGGTAATCAAACCCTTTTGCTGCCTTGCCAGTGCTTGGGTGACCATAGCGGATAGCGTGTGTGTCCATCCACTTTGCGAGCTTCAAAATTTTATCCGGATTATTATCACCCTTGATCACGTACGTCTTATAGGGGGCAGTCGGCCCATTGTTGTTCTCGCGAAAGAACTTTTCAAATTCATCCACGACTTTGGCCGCGTTTTGCGAGGTGATCTCGACGGTCGAAAGTCCGGACGTATAGTGATGCGTAAGTCTGTCTTTCAGCGTCAGGGGATCTCCCTCCTGAGTGGTAATGCTTAAGCCGCCATAACCGCCACCACCCTGTTCGTATGTCATTCCGATCGCACCACTGTAAGTGGGATAGGTATCTCCGTAGCTGGGATAATAAAGATCAAATCTCTCTTTTGTAAAATATAACCATCCATGCTCGTCAAAATGCTTAGCGTTGTTTTTTCCGATCATTACCTGAAATTCCCGTTGCCAGTTAGAGATCACCTCATGGAAAGGTTCGACAGCAGGGGCGAAGTAATAAGGATTGTTGTAGCCCTGCTCGTGAAAGTCAATGTGAACGTGCGGCATCCACTGATTGTAAATCTTAAGCCTTTGCTGCGATTCAATTTGTGTTTCCCATGCCCAATCTCTGTTCAGGTCAAATAGGTAGTGGTTTGCTCTTCCTCCGGGCCATGGCTCACGGTGCTCTCTTGCATCGCCACTTGAATTAGCGGGTATATTGAAATACTGGTTATAAAAATTCGCATATCTGTCGCGTCCGTCCGGATTGATACAGGGATCGATGATAACTACAGTATTCTTTAGCCACTCCTGCGTTTTGGCGTTTGCCGGATTGGCCAGGTCATACAAAGTCAGCATCGACGCCTCCAGCGAACTGGACTCATTTCCGTGTACGTTATAACTCATCCAAACAATGGCCTTCTTGTCCGCGGATGGAACGCCCTCCATCAAACCTGTCCTCTTAAGATTGTCCGTTCGGATCTGCTCTCTTTTAGCAAAGTTTTCTGGTGACGTGATTATTGCATAAACCAGTGGACGGTGTTCATACGTTTCGCCGTAGCTGATCACCTCAACATTCGGAAGCTCATCCGCTACATATTTGAAGTAATCCATAACCCGATGATGTCGAGTGAACCTGTCACCGAGTTCGTATCCTAAAAATTCTTTTGGGCTTTGGAGCTTTTGTGCCGCCAGACTAAAGACAACACACGTAACAAAACAGCTGACCAGGAAAAGTTTCTTCATAACAGAATCCAATAATAAATTAAGGCGGAAAGATGCTCAAAATGATTTTGCGAAACCAATGAATATTACAGAAGGCGCTTGATCTGCGGTAAATGGTGGAGGTAATGCTCCCTCATAAACATTAAACAGTGAACGATGTCAAAGCGGCCGGCAACGGGGTGCTTGTAGATCAGTTTGTTAACGTTGTTGTCTGTAATGGAATCCAAAAACTGTTCAAGATCGTGGCGCGTGCCTCTCCAGTTGGTATCCAGGTCGGGTAAAGACATCGCGGCTGGCGTATTTGACACTACACTTTCTGGCGCTTTGTATTTCAAGGGCAGTCGTTGCGATATTTTGAGCACTGCATATCGAATTCTTTCGCCTATCCCTGAATTCTTTAGTTGATCAACTCCGAGTGACTTCTTTTTTAAATATCGGACTGTGAGCTGCTCCGAAACCACTAGATGGGTAAGTATTTCACTAACTGACCATTTCTCTTTCGAAGGTTTTTGAAACAACCTGTCGCTTGACGCCTTGGAAAGTTCAGCCATCAAACTGTTGCGGTCATCTTCAAGTTGCTTGTACAATACTTTGAGCTTGCTGTTCACGTTTTGCAGGTATCCTCTAAAAATAGTTATCTTTAATTAAACCAAACCTAATCTTATCCTATGGAAACTCAATCTCAAGCTCAGGTATTGACGGTGAAAGATTGGATCATCACCATTCTCATCACAGCAATTCCGCTGGTCGGATTCATAATGCTTTTTGTATGGGCCTTTGG
>DASVBA010000284.1:0-2685 GCA_036376095.1 Chryseolinea sp. | reverse complement strand
AGCGCTGAGAAACACGGTGAGGAACGACTCACCCATAAACTGACGAAACAGCTGTCCTGGAACAGCGCCGATGACTTTCCGTAAGCCAACTTCTTTTGCGCGTTTGGTGGCTTGAGCCGTAGACAAATTCATAAAATTAATGCAGGCGATAACAAGCACTAACACTGCCACCACAAAAAAGATGCGTACGTGCTCGATGCGACCACCGGACTGTTTGCCATCTTCAAAATCACTGAAAAGATAGGCGTCCTTGAAAGGCTGAAGGAAGAGCTCGACGTTGGAGTCTTCATTATGTTCCTTTATCTCGTGCTTGACCTTGTTTTCAAAGGCCGTTGGGTTAGCATCTGCTCTAAGCATGATGAAGGTACGGATGTTGTTGTTGCCCCACTGATCAAGCCAGTTCTTATTTTCATCGAAAAAAAACTGGAAAGGCAGCAAGTAATCAAACTGGATGGTAGAGTTCTTCGGTGGGTCTTTCACTACTCCTGTGACCTTGAAAGAATTCTTGGTGTTCACGAGAAAGTCCTTACCCATGGCGTCCCCGTCGCCAAAATATTTTTTCGCCATTTTTTCTGTGATGACAATAGAACTTTTGTCTTTTAGCGCTGTGGCAGGATCGCCTTCAGTGAACGGAAAGCTGAACATATCCAGAAAGTCCTGGTCCACAAACCGGCCGGTTTCAAAGAAGGATTTGTCGTTAAGCTGAAAGAGATAGTTGACTTCCCAAGTGAACCGGCTCGCTTTTTCGATCTCGGGAAACTTCTCCTTAATAAACGGAGCCATAGGGCCCGGAGTGGCTGCGAAAGTATACGTTCTACCGTCGGTGTACGTTTGGTTCTCCATGACACGGTAGAGCCGGTCGACATTCGCATGGAAGTGGTCAACTTTCAATTCATCGTTCACCCAAAGGAAGATGAGGAGGGCACTTCCAATTCCCAGGGCGAGTCCGAGGATGTTCACAGTGGAGAAGAGCTTATTCCGGAAGATGTTCCGGATGGCGATAAGGAGATAATTCTTAACCATAGTCAGAAGAGGTTTTGTCCAAAGACAATTAAGGTTTTGATGAGGTTGCATTGGGTACCGGCGAAAAGCAGAATGGTTACGGCGAGAGTGTTTAAAGCTCTCTTTATTACCACGTTTTCGTGAGGAATGAAATTGATATCGCGGGGATGGGTATATTAGAGTGTTGATACCCACCTGCTGATGATACATCCAAGGCTCTTTTTTATCACGATCTTTTTATTTATCTCATATGCGAACGCTCAAGTAACACCTTTCAATTTTCGGATAAGAACGATAACTGCCGGTGTAACACTTAAAAACCTTGCCGACACCCTTGCGATAATTCAGGCAGCCAATTTTCTAAAAGTGGCTCAAAAGGATTTTACCGATGCCGGGTATGAAGTGCAGACCCTGCGCATTTCGTTGTCTAACGTGTACACTCATCTTAACAACTCCAACCTGAACGATGCCCTACCCTCTCTTAAAGCTATTGACAACATCGCAACAAGAAATGGAATTACGTACGTATCAATAGGTCAGGTGCTTGCTCCTCAGGAATATCGGGATGGGATCGGAGACTGGGTAAAGATGCTTTGTCAAAATACCCAAAGAATTACATTCAATATTTCTATCTCTTCCCATCACTTAGGTATCCATAGCAACTCTGTGAAAGCTGCCGTTGAAATCATTAGAGCGCTCTCACTTGTAGACAATGGCGAAGCCAATTTCCGGTTTGCAGCTATTGCCAACTGCCCTCCTAATATTCCCTTTTTCCCCGCAGCATTCCACGAAGGTCTGAATAGTTTTGCTGTCGGGCTTGAAACTCCCAATCTTCTGAGGGAAGCATTTAATCAGTCAGACCGCTCCTCGGCGCGACAAGCTCTAAAAACAATACTTGAACGGAATCTAAAACCAATTGAGAAACTGGCGGAAAATATTTCCGCTAATACTAAATGGAAATATGATGGCATTGACGTCTCCCCTGCACCGGGTCTCGATGCCAGTATTGGGCAAGCCATTGAGGCATACACAAAACAACCATTTGGCAGTCCCTCAACATTAGGTGGCTGCGCGTTGATTACTGATGTCCTGAAAGGTCTCTCTGTTAAAAAATGTGGCTATTCGGGACTGATGCTTCCAGTGATCGAAGACAAAGTCCTCGCACAAAGGGCAGCTGAACAGCGATATACTGTTCAGGAATTGTTACTGTATTCATCCGTATCAGGCACCGGTCTCGATGTGGTTCCCATTGCCGGCGACACGCCTGCAAGTAGTATAGAGGGAATACTGACGGACGTTGCCGCCCTTTCTTTAAAGTACACGGAAAAAGCTCTTTCAGTGAGGCTGTTCCCTATCCCTAATAAAAAAGCAGGTGAGAAGGTGACATTTGATAATCCCTATCTTACAGGTACTTTGGTAATGAAAATTGATTGAAAATGAAGCACACATTTGTCATAAATTTCCAACTAACGCCGATGTGTCAGGTATTGATAGGTGTGTTACTTTTTAGTTCCTGTTCAAATAAAAATTCAGATGACATGATGCAAAAACCATTGCGCAATTATAAGGTAGCGATGTTGCAAATGGAAGTCGAAGCGGGGAAATTGGAAGCCAACCTTGCCCGCGCTCAAGCACGAATAGCCGCGGCGGCGCAACAAGGAGCACAAATTGCACTACTGCCAG
>DASVBA010000283.1:0-3057 GCA_036376095.1 Chryseolinea sp. | reverse complement strand
ATCCTTTCGTAATTCTGCACGGGCCTCATGGTTACAGCGTTCAGTTTCTTGGCGAGGCCGAGTCAGAAGCTGTAAGAAAAGAATACAAAAAATTGCTTGAACGCCTCTGCGAAATAAATAAAGAGTGGTGTGTGCCGGCGGCGGAAGGACGATCTTCACCGACACATCAGCATTAGTAGCAGGTCTGACTGAACCTTATCAGATGTTCTCTTGAATTAGCTCGGTTGATACGGCTCACTTGATCAGGTAGCATTACTGAAGTACAAGGTTTTTAACGAATCATTTAAGATAAACTACTGGAAAATGAAAACGACAGATTTTTCGCTTACACTAACGACGGACCGGACTCCTCAGGATGTGTTCAAGGCAATTACCGATGTTCGTGCATGGTGGTCGGGGTACTATGCCGAAACAATTGTTGGCAGTACGGATAAAGCCGGTGACGAGTTTACCTTTCGCGCAGGCGATGGTGCACATTACACCAAACAAAAACTGATCGAAGTGATACCCGCCAAAAGAGTGGTATGGCTGGTAACGGAAAGTGAATTGAGTTTTGTTGGTAAGAAGCACGAGTGGACGGGTACCAAGGTGATCTTCGACATTTTAGAAAAAGAGGGTAAAACTGAACTCGTATTCACTCACGAAGGATTGAATCCGGAATTTGAATGTTATGAGGCGTGCGCGCCTGCCTGGACACAATATTTAAAGAACAAGTTATTACCGCTTATGAGCAGAGGTAAGGTAGTGTCAACGCTCTTATAGCATATCCATCTGGTTGGACTCAGAACTCGTAAGTTGACAATTTCTATTGACAAGTGACCGGATTGACCAACGGGAGGGCTAAGCTGGTGGGGATGTATTTCTCGTCAGCAAGGCTAAGTACATCGTGTAGGAATTTTTTGTCGAGGTGAGCAGAAACTTTACGCGGAGTGGCCGTTAACGGGATGATCGTGCGCGATTGCGAACAGCAGCGCGCGACCATTCATGCCAAACAGATCAAAAAGCTTGGTTTGTTTCCGGTACGAGGATTGAATGAGCAGATTAAAAGCCAACCATGAAATCGTTAAGAGTTTCCGCATTGCTCATTCTAGCTTTGGCCTGCCAGGCTATTACTTGTCAGGCACAGACCAAGAAGATTCTGGTAGACGTCGGACACGGTCAGAAATTCTATAGCGATCCCGCTGATAATATTTCTACCGACCTTGTGCCCACCGACAGACTTAAGTATATGACGGCCGAGCTTACGAAGAACGGTTCGGCACACAAGGCAAAGATCGGTTACGTGAAAGCTCCCATTACAAAAGATGCGCTAGCAAACGCTGATCTTCTCTTTATTCATTCACCCTCAACGAAATATTCGGCCGATGAATGCACAGCGATCCGCCAATTCGTGGAAAGGGGAGGTGCGCTCTTCTTGGTGATGGAGGTCGACTACTGGTCTACCCTGGCCCAGGCGAATGTGAACGACATTGTGAAGCCTTTCGGTATCACCTTTGGTGCCGACAATCCAGACCAGTCTTCAGGCGGACACTCCACGACTGGAAAGGTCACGAAGCAACAATATAAGATCCCCTCTCACGGTGCCCGCCTTGTGGAAGGCGGAACACCTTTCGCCTACAGTAATGCATCTACCACGGTTCCTATTGGCGTATTCACGGAAACAAAAGGTGGCGGCAAGGTCGTCGCCATGGGGGAAGGAATGTCAGCGCTCTACATGAACAGCTGGCAGGGAGTGGACGACTACCAATGCGCGGCGTTTATGGACGACGTTATCGGCTGGTTGCTTAAATGACGGCGAACTTTCACACTAATTTCCTTGCCAATACTCAGCTTTAACATAATTCATTCTCTTCTATCGTTTGCGCGGTTTATAGTTAAGTGCTTGAGAAGTCCGGCTAGATTAAGAATATAAACACGAACGTGCCGGCAAATGTGATCAGTGAAGTATCATCGGCTACTACCAGTCAGTGGCAACAATGATCTGATAAAAGCCTGATTTGCGCTTGACTTTATCGTAACTCTACCGTAACGACTACTCTGTCTGGGCCCAACGCTGCGGCCAAACCGGTCGGGTCGCTGATCTTGCCAAGTTTTGTGTAACTATAAGAAGTCGAAAATGTCTTGTAAAATAAAACCAGTGTTTTTGGTCCATAAAGAAGAAGATCTCCAGCGTTTATTATTCCGGGATTTGACGCATTCGTGGGCAAGTTCTTGGATAGGTCAAAATATTTTTCATTGCCATTAAGCTCTGTCATATTCATCGTCAAAGGTAACATCGCCTTGAATGCAGTTGCCGTTGGACTATCAAGCAGCGTCGCGCTGTACTGCTTGGTACCAATTTTTACAACAAGTGTGTCGCTCATAGATTCTGTAGTTTCTGTAGTTTCTGTAATCGCGGTCTCAATGCCATTCGCAGTTGGCGGAGTATTCTCGTCCCATGCGGCTCCGAACAGTATTGGGACTAAAAATAACATTGTGGCAAAAGTGCTTTTCATAGGCTTAACTCTTGTTTTAAATCTTTAATGACGCCATATCGATCACGAATCGGTATTTCACATCCCCCTTCAACAGCCGATCATAAGCTTCGTTGATTTCCTGTACGTTTATGATCTCGATGTCTGCAACGATGTTGTGTTTGCCACAGAAGTCGAGCATCTCCTGCGTTTCCGGGATCCCACCAATCGTTGAACCTGCGAAGTTTCTCCGGAACGGAATCAAGCTGAATGGGGCGACAGGAAGCGGATGTTCCGGAGCCCCGACTAAAACAAGAGAGCCGTCAACCCTCAACAAGCCCAGGTAAAGATCCATATCGTGCTGTGCCGATACACAGTCAATCACCAAATGGAGTTTTCTGGCGTAACGTGCCATTTGATCCGCGTCTTTCGAAAGCACAACATCATCGGCACCTAATCGCTTTGCATCGTCGAACTTTGACGCTGATGTTGTGAAAACAATCACTTCGGCACCCATTGCTTTAGCAAGCTTAACAGCCATGTGACCCAAGCCACCAATCCCTACAATACCTACTTTTTTCCCTGGACCTGCGTTCCAATGCTT
>DASVBA010000215.1:0-8254 GCA_036376095.1 Chryseolinea sp. | reverse complement strand
GCATCCATCCACGAAATTCCTTGGTGACACATGGGCATGGGAGGATGAATGTTATTACACTAACAATTTGAATCCTGACATAAATGTTCTTTTAGCCGTTGATCTTACTACCATTAAAGACGATAAGAAGACAGAGTATCCAGGAGCAACTTTTGGTGATTATTTCCCTTTAGCATGGAGCCACGAATTCGACGGAGGGAGACAATTCTACACGTCGCTTGGTCATAAAGCTGAGTATTACAAAGACGAAAAATTCCTGAAGCACCTCCTGGGTGGCATCAAGTGGGCAATGAATGAAAAATAATAGCTGAATACGGCTTGGCTACTGGTAGCTGAATGGTACTTCTGCAGCCGTCTTATCCCAGGCAAGTCGCATCACGCCTTGCTTGTCGCCTTTTGCTTCGAATTGAATACTGAAATTTTCCAAAGACTCCGACAACGAAGTGACTGATGCGGTTACCCTAACTACATCGTTCTTTTCATTGTACTTGTACGCTCCCCAGTAATCGAGGTCACTGTTGATAATCACGGTCCATTCTTTTTCACCGGGAATTGTAAATAAAGAATATGAGCCCGCTTTAACTTTCTTACCGCCGAATTCAACGTCTTGGTAAAACTTTATTTCGGTTGCCTCATTGGCACCGGTTCGCCAAACTTTTCCATACGGAACAAGTTTACCAAATACTTCACGCCCGTTTTTTAACGGCCGGCTATACGTAACACGGATAATTGCCTTTTCACCTTCTTTGCGGTCGTGCGCAAAATGATCGGGAAAATAAGCCATGTCCATGGGGCTCTGGTCGGGCTTGCGAAATTTTTGCGCTACGGAAATGTTATATACAAGCGCAATCAGTATGGTGGAAATAAGAACTTTTTTCATAGAGGGTGATAGTTTATTCTATTGTCGCCTTTGCGTGCGACAGAGGCGGCACCTAATTTAAGGAAACCAACGCTAGTGTTCAAACGAGGAACTTTTTGCAGAATACACTAGCTGTAGCACCCCGAAATAAATCCAGGGTCACGACGGACACTAAGTTTGCACAACGACCGCGTGCTGTAAAGCTATAGCGGCGGCGCATCACAAAGATGCGTTGTGGACTTCGTGGTTCCTTACTGGCCTTTGTGACCTGCATTATTCATCAAATGATTGTTGTGAAATTAATTTGTTACTACGCTAGTTTACATCAACAACTTTCTCCAACGTGAAAGACGATTCCATAATGAATTGAATCCATTCGCGCGCAGAGATTTTAGAATTGTGAGTTGTGATTTTGGATTTGCAATTTTTTCATTGTCGAGAAATCACAAATCAATAGTCACAAATCAACAATCACAAATCATATCCGGTTTATACTGGATCTACATCGATGATGATACGAACATTTCTGAACGACTTTTCCTTGAGCACATTTTGTGCAACTTGAACCAAATTGTGCTTTAAGGCGCTTAACTCTGGATTGTTACGGGCGATCTTAACCAGAATACTCATTAGATATTGATTTCTGATCTTTGAAACCATTGGCTCCCCGGGTCCAAATATCCGTGCGCTTGTAAGAGAACTTTTAAAAGCATCAGCCGCGGTCTGTGCAGCTGTCCTGCAGATTTTTTTGTCCGTGTGCTTGATCGTTACCTCGATCAACCGGTAAAACGGCGGGTAGTTGTGCAGTTCCCGATCGGCTAGCTGCGACTGATAGAACTCTTCAAAGCTCCTGTTGAGGATCGTTAGCAACAGTGGGTGATCCGGGCTACTGGTCTGAATGACTACCTGTCCAGGCTTGTCTCGTCTTCCCGCGCGTCCGCTTACTTGTGTAATGAGTTGAAAGGCTCTCTCATAGGATCTGAAGTCTGGAAAATGGATCATCCGGTCGGCGTTGAAGATCCCGACCAGACTGACGTTATCAAAGTCCAATCCTTTGGTGACCATTTGCGTCCCTACAAGAATATTCGTCTCGCCGCGCTCAAAATGATCGATGATCGTTTCGTAGCCTGTTTTTGACCGGGTGGTGTCGAGATCCATGCGTTGAACAGTAGCATCCGGAAAAAAGAGGCCTAATTCTTCTTCAAGTTTTTCCGTTCCGTAACCCACCGTCTTGATTCGCGCCGACGAACACGTAGGGCACAGTTGGGGCAACGGCTGTTTGTATCCGCAGTAATGACAAACCAGCGCATGCCGGAATTGATGATAGGTAAGGCTTACGGCGCAATTCACACACTTTGGTACCCAGCCACAGTCCTCGCAGTTCACCATCGGCGAATATCCACGACGGTTCTGAAAGATTATGGCTTGTTCCTTCCGCGAAAGGGTTTCTTCAATTTGTTTTAATAGTACGCTCGAGAACTCACCCTTCACCGTCTTTTGCTTTCGTTCTTTACCCATGTCCGCAAGAATCACTTTCGGCAATTGTGCTTCACCGAAACGTTTGTCAAGTTTTATCAGGCCGTACTTTCCCCGGAGGGCGTGATAATAGGTCTCAACGGACGGTGTAGCCGATCCTAACAATACTTTTGCATGGTGATGCTGTCCCATAACCATTGCTACATCCCGCGCGTGATAGCGTGGCGCGGGCTCCTGTTGTTTGTATGACGCATCGTGTTCTTCGTCGACTATGATCAAGCCGAGGTTGTCAAACGGCAGGAATATCGAGGAGCGTACACCGACTACAAACTTGAATCTTCCGCTCAGGATACCATTCCATACTTCGACCCGCTCGTTATCTGAGAACCGCGAGTGATAGACCCCCATTGTAGTCCCGAAGATCTTTTTCATTCGTTGCACAATTTGTGTAGTCAATGCGATCTCGGGCAAAAGATATAATACTTGTGAACCGCTTTCGAGCGCCTGCTTAATAAGGTTTATGTATATCTCGGTTTTGCCGCTTCCGGTGATTCCATGAAGCAGACTGATCTCGTGTTCTTTAAAACTCGCGAGGATCTCATATTGCGTCTGTTGTTGTTCAACGCTGAGCTGCACCGTTCCCTGAAACTCAGAATTATCGTCTTCAAATCTGGAAACAATGACGTCGAATTCCTCCAGGATAACATTTTTCACCAAGGTATTTAGCGATGATTCGGAAATATCCCCCTCAAGTAATTTCTTCTTAGCTATCCCGGTCTTATTTTTTTCGGGATGGCCAAGCAAAGGTACTTCTTGAAGGTACTTAAGCAGTACGGCCTCCTGCTTGGGCTTCGACTCCAATGATTGGAAGAGTGATTCCAGCGCCGACGGACTAGTGTATTGCTCCGTCAGCCGTATTTTCTTTTCGGTTTTCGGTTTGAATTTTTCCTTGACCTCTTCATACAGGATAACAGCTTCTTTTCCAACAAGTGACTTTAGTATGCTGTACAGGTGTTTGACGCCAAGCAGCGAGACTATCTGGGAATAATCAAGAGACTCCTGCATTAACCTTTTAATGAGGATGATCTCTTTCTCAGAAAAAGCATGATCACTCTCATCAAGATTGAATGCGGGGTGGATCTGAACCCTTGATTCGCTGGAAAGTTTCAGGCCACCGGGCAACGCAGCATTCATGACCTCTCCCATTGTACAGAGATAATAGTCTGCTATCCATCGGAAGAGCTTGAATTGTTGCTCTGTGACGGATGGAAACTCATCAAGGATCTCAAGAATATACTTTGCTTCGTGTTCCTTGGGCGGCTTGTCATTTATGTTGGCAATGACGCCCGTGAGGATCTTTCGGTCGCCGAACTGAACGATGGCTCTTTGTCCGATGGAGATCTTTTCGTTCAGAGCATAGGGCACGCGGTAGGTGAAAAGCTTAGGTATGGGTACGGGTAAGAGTATCTCTGCAAACAGAGTATCCCGCGTTTTTTCGTCAGAGTTCAGCTCTAATGTCATTTCTGTTTACCCGTATTAACCCTGGTAAAACTAAGTTATTTTTTTGGCGCCGTGTTGGGCTGATAGCGATAATAAGGAATATTTGTGAATGGACTGGGTTCGCAGAGAGCCACGTCAGACAACGCGTTCAGGGCTTAATTTTGCTTAAGATCTCGCGTATCTGTTGGAGATACTTAAGCGGCGTATCTTGCCCGATGCGTATTGTTCTTACCGCTACGTCCTCCCTCACGGAGAAAACACAAACAACTGCATTGTCAACTACCAGGGCGAACTGTGTATTGGGCAGCGAAGTGTAGGTTTGTTGCAAGGTGACCATGCCCTCAGTTGAAAACGTTATATCGATATAATAAGACTCGAGAATCGCATCGTACTTAATGCCGGTAATAGACGAGATTTCGTCGGAAGAAAGGATCGGCTTCTTTGATATGCAAAGCTTCGCCTGATCGATCACCATTCTCAATTCATTCTCGCACGTTGTCTTTTTCAAAGGTTTCAACACGATGTAAATACCGGAAGCCTCTTCCTCCTGAAAAGAGGCAAGGAAGAAAAAAAGTATAACTAGTATTTTATTCACTATGGTCAGTAGACTTCCACATTTGAGATGAGGGGGCAAGCTTTTGCGTCGGTGATATTAACCCTGATCTTGTTGGTTTCGACCGGCTCAACCCTTAATATCCGTTTATAACCAATAGTTGTGCCATTTGCGAGTGGAGTCCATCTATCGTTCACCCAGGCTTCCACCGTAAAGGACTTAACGCGTTGTCCTAGCTTTATATACTCCTGCACAATGATGTATTTGACAGGCCTGGTATCATCTAAGCGCACTTCTATCGATGCATTAGTAATTCCGTCGTCGGTTGCCCAGTACGTCTCTCTGTTGCCGTCAGTCGCATTATCGGAAGCAAATATGTCGAGCTTTCCGCGATGATTGCTTGCCTTGGTTTTTGCTTCTGATGCGTAATTAGTTTTGAACTCTTTGTTGAGAAGGTCCTTCCATTCCTTCAAAGCTCGTAAGTCGTTTTCGTGAATCAGGCCCCGGCGATCGGGAGGAATATTTAATAGAAGTGTCGAACCTCGTCCCACGGAGGTGAGATAAATCTCAAACAGGCGTTCTCCGCTCTTTACAAGAGTGTCTTCTTTTGCGTGATAAAACCATCCAGGTCGTATCGAAACATCAACCTCCGCGGGAATCCACGCGGTTCCATTTTCATCGCCTTCATTTAACAATTTTTCGATACCCGCCTTCCCGGCAAAAAGTGTATCCGGTGTTATTGTATTCCAGTTTGTTTCACCGGCGATACCGCGCTCATTCCCCACCCAACGGACGCCAGGACCGGCGTCGCTAAAAAATAGAATGTGCGGTTCCATCTCACGAACAATATCCAGGGTCTTGGGCCAGTCGTAGTAGGTTGCTCCATCTATCTTGCGGGTTTCACGTGCGCCGCCATAATACCCATCGCCTCCGTTTGCACCGTCAAACCACATTTCGAAGACCGGTCCGTAGCTTGTAATAAGTTCTTGGAGCTGGTTCCGGTAATATTCTATATACTGCGGCGTGCCATAGTCGGCCCGGTTCCGGTCCCACGGCGACAAATAAATTCCGAATTTTAATCCTTCCCGCTTACAGGCTTCTGATAATTCTTTTACAACGTCGCCTTTACCATTCTTAAAAGGACTATTTTTTACCGAATGTTCCGTGTATTTGCTCGGCCAAAGGCAGAAGCCATCGTGATGTTTGCAGGTCAGGATGACGCCTTTAAAGCCCGCCTCTTTCAGAGCAGTCACCCATTGCGTTGCATCAAAGGCGGTAGGATTAAAAATTTCGGGACTTTCATCACCAAATCCCCATTCCTTGTCAGTAAAAGTATTTGTTGTGAAGTGGATGAATGCATTTGTTTCCATCTCGTGCCATGCAAGCTGGTCTTCATTCGGAGTGGGGCCCAAAGCAGAAGGAGCTCGCACCTCCTGGCGGTCTGCACAGGAGAAAGGAATCATTAAGAGCAAAAAGACAACCAACAGACGAGACAGCATTAAAAAACCTTTTGGTGAATATATACACAAAATTGATTCCTCCGATTTCTCGCAGCAGCCAGATTTCAATTTATTTACCTGACATCTCGGTGATCACCGTATTTGTTTCCTGGCATCTTCCAACGTATGTACTGGGAGACCGCAGGTTTTTTGATAACAGACGTAAATGGTATCCCTGCCACCGACCGTGGTTTTCCCTTCAAACAGCGGAAGGGAGCTGGGACCAGAAGATCCCTGTAATAAAATGAAAGGGTGATACTCCTTCTGAATTTCCGCCCTCATAGAATGGATTTGTTTTCCCGTTAATAAAACCTCGTTCAACCCGTGACGAATTTGAATATAGACCATCGCCCATTGTGACATGTAGTTTGGCTCGGACTTAATGATTTGTCCAAGCACCTCCGTCATCGTAAACGCCTTCTGCTTCCAATCTTCGTTGTCCAGTAAACTGCCGGCGACAAAAAGGTTTTGAGCCATTATCGCATTTGAGGATGGAATCACATTATCAAATATCTCTTTCTTTCGGGTGATCAACTTTTCAGAGAGCACTGACGTGTAGTAGAAAAATCCGTCGTTTGGATCGTAGAAATTCTCGAGAACATGCGGAATAAGTTTTGCAGCCTTATGAATCCACGACTCGTCAAAAGTGACATGGTATAAACTAAGCTGTGCTTTGATTACGTAGGCATAGTCGTCAAGGAATCCAGGCGTCGAGGATCGTTTACTTTTGTACGACCGATATAATTTGCCGTCAGACGTCAATTGATTTTCAATAAACATCATGTTCTTCAACGCCGCCGCCAGGAAACGTTCGTCCCCAAAAGCTCTGTACGAATCAACAAGTCCGCAGATCATCATTGCGTTCCATGACGTGATGATCTTGTCGTCCAGACCGGGCTTTACTCTTTTTTCTCTGACCGCCAACAATTTTCGTTTCGCATCTGCCAGGATCTCGCTGAAGGATTGGTACGAAATCCCCTTTGAGGTATTTCGTACCAGAAGAATGTTATTGCCGTGTTCCCAATTCCCGTTGGGAGTGACGCTGTAGTAGTCAGCGACCGTACCAGCGTTTGGCCCAAGAACTTCTTCAATTTCCGAATGGCGCCACACGTAATACTGTCCTTCCACTCCTTCGCTGTCGGCATCCAATGCGGAATAAAATCCTCCCTCCGCATGAGTCATTTCTCTTAACAGCCAGTCGAAAGTCTCCAGTACTACCGATTTATATGCATCATTCCGGGTCAATGTATACGCATCTGAATACAGACTCAGAAGCTGCGCATTATCGTATAGCATTTTTTCAAAGTGAGGAACAAACCATTGTGCATCGACGGAGTAACGTGCAAAACCGCCTCCAACCTGATCATAGATTCCGCCCGCTGCTACCTTGTCAAGTGTCAGAAGAACTTGGTTCAATGATTCTGAACTCCTGGTGATATAATGATAGTGCAGGAGGAAATGCCACACGGAAGGCATAACAAATTTTGGTGCTTTGTCCATTCCACCCCAGGTTCTGTCAAACCGGGAGGACAGTTTATTAAACATCGTTTCAAGATCGTTCTCCCATGGCGCATCACTCTTTTGGACGAAGCGGTCTATATCGGATCTTGATAAATGCAATTGCAACTCATCGGCAGTTTCTTCAAGGTGTTTGCGGTTCATCAAGAATGCTTTGCCAATGTTGCGCAGGATCTGGATCCACGCTTGAGGTGTAAAGTATGTTCCTCCAAAAAATGGTTTTTGCTGCGGCGTGAGAAAGACATTAAGAGGCCATCCACCATTCACACCCAGCGCTTGCACCGCATCCATATAGATCTGATCGATATCCGGCCGTTCCTCCCGGTCCACCTTGATACAAACACAGGTTTCGTTCATAAGCTGCGCGATCTCCTCAACTTCGAAGGATTCTCTTTCCATTACGTGGCACCAATGACAGGAAGAGTAACCTATACTTACCAGTATTGGTTTATCTTCCTTGATGGCCTTGTCCAGGGCTTCGGCGCCCCATTCAAACCAATCGACTGGATTATGGGCATGTTGTAAGAGGTAAGGCGAAGTTGCATGGATTAACCGATTAGGTTTTGAGTGCTTCATGTACCTGTGTTTTGACTATTTTCTATCCGCGATCTTATTAATGCTACCTCATTTTCTACATCGATGGTGTCCTTCAATGACTCAAGCCGTTTTAGCGTCTCTTTGAGGAATGCTTGGTGAGCAGGAGACGAAGGATGAAAAGCACGATGATTTAGCGCTTGTTGAATTTCCTTCCACTTAGATAAGAACGTTTTCAGATCCTGGGCAAAGTACGTTTCTCCGAATTTTTCCCAGATGTAATCTTCCGCAACATCGGAAGGGTGGATCATATCG
>DASVBA010000281.1:0-13792 GCA_036376095.1 Chryseolinea sp. | reverse complement strand
CCAGCCATAGCAAATTGAAAGGCGTGTGAATGCGCGTTTTGAAAACCCGGTAAAGCGTATCCGTTGACAGCCTCTGCAGCTATTCCATCCACAGCCGGCGGATGTTCCGAAAGGTATTGGATCAATCCGTCTCCGTCCACGCCGACATAAGCCGGACTCATCCAGCCATCGTCCTGAAGCAGAGCACTAAACTTGTAAAATTTCATGAACACTCACTGAGGTTTGGTAAGCGAATCAACCAACAGTTTCAACGTCTTTCTAAGAACTACTCTCATTTCATCCGCCCGCACTTTATCATAACGTGTTTCAGTATCGTCCATATATTTGATCTTGCTCATCTCGAGCTGTAACGCCTGTTGATTCTCTAACGGCTTTCCAAAATGCCTTGTAATGAATCCTCCCTTGAAGGGAAAATTATGTTCCACGGAATATTTTGAGTCCTTAAGACTGTGGAAGGCTATTGCAATTGTTTCTGGCGATGCTGAGCTGCCATCGGAATCTCCCAAGATCAAATCTGGCAATTTATCTTTATAGATAGTCTCAACGTACTGACGGATTGAATGACAATCCCACAATAATACCCTGCCAAATTCTGACTTCATCTGGTCAAGCAATTGTTGCAGCTTGTCGTGATACGGTTGGTAATACTTATCCACCCGTCTATTTATTTCTGCGCCTTCCACGTGATCCCGTCGGTCGATGTAAATAGGATCGCCAAGAAAATTTGTAACCGGACAAAGACCCGTAATTATTCTGCCGTCAGTATATAGGGGTGTGTCGTCCGGATCACGGTTCAAATCAATAACCCACCGGCTGTAAATTGCCGAAATGACTGTAATTCCCATTGAGGGCGCAAAGTCGTAGAGCTGATTGACAAACCAGTCTGTATCATCCGGGGCCTTTATCAATTCAGGAACATATTGCCCTTTTATCTCATCGGGAAATTGAGTGCCACAATGAGGTATACTCAATAGCAGTGGCACTCGACCACCTTCAGGGTCCTGGATGTGGTACGGTTGCATTACTTATTCTTTCTTTTCGATTTTTTCTTCTTTGTCTCCGAGGTGCTTGCTTCCAATGTCTTCACTTTTTGTTCAGCTGCCTGAAGTTGCGCATTCATATTCACCAGCGCCTGGTTTGATTTCGCAAGTTCCCGTTGATAGTAGGTTGCCAGGTCGCTGAGACTAAGTCTTTTTTTCAGGGTCATGATCCTCCGGTAGCTTTCGTCGATCCGTTCTCTGCTGATCTGACCAGACTCGACCATTTTGTAAATAATGGAGTGCACTTTATCTACGGTACGATCCTCCGTCTCCTGAATGTTATTGGAGAACGTCATTATATCAACACCACCCTGAATAGCAAGCCTTATTGATTCTTCCAATCCGAAATGCTTGGAAATGGCCTGCATCTGCATGTCGTCTGTAAATATCACTCCTTGGAATCTGAGGCGATTGCGAAGGATTCCAGTAAGCACATCAGACGAAAGTGTTCCGGGGTTCCCATTTTTATCTAGCTTTCGATTTACAATGTGTGACGTCATGACCGCATCGACCAATCCTGAATCAATTAACGCCTGATAGGGTTTCAATTCCCGCTCTTCCCAGGTGTTTGTAACATCCGCTATACCCAGGTGTGTATCATCTTTCGAGCTCCCATGACCGGGAAAATGTTTAAGTGAGGTTAGCACTCCAAATTTATGATGTCCCTTTATAAACTCCGCCGCCATCAATGTCACTGAATCCTCATTCGCGGAAAAGGCGCGGCCAAACCTGGCAATAATAGGATTGTTCGGATTTGATGCTAAGTCAACGACCGGAGCAAAATTTATGTTGATCCCTAAACCCGCCAACGTAGAGGCTGTTGCTTCCGAGTAAAAACGAACCGAATCAAGTGTCGGCCCTTTTGCCATTGCTCGTGCAGTGATGGATCGCGGGAAACCATACTTATCCTTCAAACGATTGACTCGTCCACCTTCCTGGTCGATGCTGACAATTAACGGAATAGGCGCCGCCTGTTGGTATGTCCAGATTATTTTTTTGAGTGCGACGAATGAGTTCTGTGGAGGAATATTTTTTTCGAATAAAATTATCGATCCCACTTTACCCTCTCTTACTTCGGTCAATACGGCTTCGTCCACAGACGTACCGGCAAAACCAACCAGGATCATTTGGCCAATCTTAATCGTGAGACTATCTGTCGTCTGCGCATTGACTATGTTTAGTGCCAACAGTTGAATAACAATAAAACAGAATTTTGCGCGGTTAATACTTCTCATAAATAGAATTCAAGATTGTTTGCATGTTTCTCCTCACATCACTGCCGGAAACCGTAAAGTTACTGTTCATGAATGAAAATATTAGTGTTTTCCCCTTCCTTGTGACAAGATATCCGCTCAAACTGTGGTTATTACTGAGAGAGCCGGTTTTTCCAAAAATGTAGGGCCTGTCAGTCTTGTACCAATTCTTTATGGTACCTGATTTGCCGCCAACCGCCAACAAAGCGAAAAGCCGATCACGTGGAACTAATTCATAAATTTTCTCCCAGAGCCTGACGATGGAACGCGGTGTGAACAGGTTATACCTGGATAATCCCGAACCATCCACCCAAAGCGGTCTGTCCGGCAGATCAGTCATGAAATTATCGATGGTGTATTTTATGGCGATCTCCGGTTTCAACGTGTCACTCAGTACGCCAGCGCAAATAAGCAACAACTGCTCCGCTATAAAATTATCGCTGTCTTGCATCATTACGCGGTACAAACTGTCGGCAGGAATGCTATACAGGATACGTGCTGTTTGTGGTAGAGGTCTGTCGGCTTGTCGAACATCTTTCTTTAGAGTATCCATCACCAGTTCACTCGTCAAGGCTGCATCAACCTTGAATGGAATATCTGTTTCAAATGTCGTTGAGGACGACGGGTAGAACTTAAAACCGTTATTGTCCACATTCCGGATAAGTTTAGGGCTTGATTCCTCGTGTCCAAACGAAAGGTTCTTCATGAAATATGGAGGTTCAATTGCAACCTGTGAACCATCGTACTTCACGGAGAAGACATTTCCATAAACTGGAAGAGGTGATCTTTCGGCTGAGTAATAATCATTGTAATCGTCCCATGCCCAGCCCGCACCAAAACTTGTTGTTTGGAAATTGTTGCTGGAAAAACAAAGTATCTTCTCCGTGTTCTTTAAAAAACTGTATGTTCTGCCGTTGTCAAAAACATTGTGGTATAGGAATGAAGGATCTCCAGTTCCCCAAAAGAACAATGTGTCGCCGCTGACTTCGTATTTGAGTGCCGGTATTGAATCCCGCAGAATGTTCAGGCTGGCGTATAAGGTGAAAATTTTCGTGTTAGAAGCAGGTGTAAAGTATTTAGCGGCATTGTATTCATAGATGGTTTTTCGTTCCGCGAGATCATACAACATGAATCCGGTATGATCCTGGAATAAATGCTCAGTGTCTTTAAATTTTTTGTCGAGGTTTCGTTTTAGCGGCGAACAGGAAACAATAACGCTCAGGCAGCACAGCCAATAATAAAGTGTTTTGCGCATCACTTTACGAGGTAACGCTCTTGCAAGACTTTTCTGTGATGCGTCTCATGTCCAGGAATAATAAAACCGAGATTGACAACGGACAGCTCAACGTTGCTGGCAATACCTTTACGCGATAGCATTTCAGGAGTAAATGCTTCGAAGAGGTCTATGGTCGTTTGTCTCAGGCGCTCCATCTGATCGGCGATCTCCTTAATGGACCGGTTGTGAGCATTTGCTTCAGGCGCATAATCATTCTCCTCGAAGCCCGCCAATGGCGTCTTGTCGTTACGTGCGAAACGCAATGCGCGATACGCAAAAACCCGCTCAACATCTAGCATATGGCAAAGCAGCTCCTTTATGCTCCATTTACCCGCCGCGTAGCGATACTCACCTTTTTCTTCGGGTATTGACCTTACGACTTCAAGCGCTTGCTTGTTCGACTTCCTTAATATGTCGTACATGTCGTAGTCTTTGACATTATTGACGTACCCGCGATAAAATGCTGGTACTGATTCTAGATCAGGAGATATCATAGGCTAAAAGTAAATAAGAAAAATCTAATTATTGAGAACGTTGATTCAGTTAAAACCACATTGATTTGAGTCTCCCACGATATTTGCTTTTTATCGCAATTTTTTCAACAGCCTCCTTAACTATGTAAATTGCCAGGCTGGAACCCTGCGATCGTTCCGTCGCTCGTAGAACATATTAACGATCTTGTCAAGTGTTCAGCCTAATTCCGATACCGTTATCTTTGAATTTCAATTTTTGCATGATCGGCCGTGGCATTGGTCGAGATCTTTAGAACGTTCTTAGCCGACGCATTGAAATATTTGTAAGCAATTGAGATGATGTTGCCGAAAAGTGGAGTCTTGAAACGACCCTAGAATGCAGTAAAGATTTTTTCTGGAAGGGTATTGTCCACCTTGACATTCTTTGGTCCTGCACCATCCGATCGATCGGCCGAAATCAAGATGTCACCGTATTTTTGATAGTTATCCCAAGGGCGGGTAAAGTTCGCTGAATCCTGATTTGAATTACTATAGTAAGACCATTGCTTCACGAGATTATCATTCGCATCAACAAAGATCCTGTATTTATTCTGTGGCGTGTCGCCGATGTCATTAAATGTGAGTTCCAGGACATTGCACTTGATCCCGGTAAGCATTGTGTCTTCCCCAACATATTTTATGGTTAACCCGGTATCTTTGAGTTTAAATGGCATCACGAGCCAGTACGAATCATTGATCCAAATACTCTTACCCTTAGTTAGCATTTTCTTCAACGAGTCTGCCTCAGTGATTTCTTGTCCTTTTACACTAACCTTTCCCTGAAGTTTATCGAGGTCAACAAGATAAATAATGCTGTCCTTCGGGGATTCGATGCGAACCCTGTTGTCTTTCTTGTCCCATGTGAGGCTACGGCCGCCAAAATTCCAGGAAATATATCTTGTATTGTCCCAGTTTCTTCTTCCTCCCATAGCAGCCATTATACTGTCGGCAAGTTGTACTGCCCGTGGATCTGAATTGACCAAATCAAATCCTTCTGCCGGTGGATTCAATGCGTTTTTATTCATTTCGCACGAAGTCAGGACGGCAGCCAGCAGAACAAAGACTGGGGTAGCTGGGAATTTCATTGGGCTGATGAGTGAATTTACTAAAATTAATCCTTCGGTTGCTCTTCTTGAGGCCCCGTATTCTCCTTTGTTGGGATAAGTCGATGCAGGATGCTGCCAGGTTCGACGGATTGCAGTAAGAGATTTCTCAAATACCCCTCAACGGGTAATATCAACACCGCAACCAGGACTTGAATAAAAAAATCCATAACAGGACTGGCCCGCGTTTCGAAAGTCTCCCCGATAACTGTTTGTATAAACTGAATGAGGAGAATGATCGTAAGCAGTGACAGGAGTCTGCTGATCACATGATAGCGGGTGCTTAAACGGAAAGATAATACCACAAGCGATGCGAACAGCAGGAACTCTAAGGCATAGAACCATGTCCGCTTCCAATAAGGTGGCAGAACTTCAAAAGAAACTGCGTCCATTTCCCGAACGCTGCCAAAAATATCTCTTGCCTGAACTCGTAAGGAATAGTCACCCGGCGGCAAGTAGGGAAAGTCAATCATGTTGTTAGAATTGGACCAGGCGGACCAATTTTTCTCCAAACCATCCAGCTGGAAACGATATTCTATGGCTTCTGCCGCCAGGTAATCGGGTTGAATAACATCAAAAGTTACTGAGCTTTTCTCCTGATCAAACTGGATCTCTCCCCTGCGAGAAACTCGCTGCTTTGCATTCCGGATGGCCTTCAGAATGAGCGGATGGTCTACTTCATGTGTTGTTAATTGATCAGTGAAAAACTTATACAACTCGTTGTTTGCAGTGATTAACCAAAGGTTTTCCGAATCGCCGTCTGCGGTAACAAAGCGGAGATCTTTATAAAGATTTAACAAGTGAAGATTGCGGCCTGGCTTTTTGCCAAATAATTTCCAGTCGTGCGAATCCCGAAACCAAATATTACCATTGGCCGCAAAATAATGTGACAACTCTCCCAATGAATCAACACGAATAAACGACCCTTTAGCCCGATCGAACTGGAAAAATCCATTTGAGTTCGCCAACACTATTTTATCGTCTAGTGCGGTTCCAACAACCTCGTCAAAATTCGGATTAGGAAATGGAATCGTCTGAATGTTACTGATGGCATTATTCTTAATTTCAAGCCTGTAAATCTTGTCCATTGCACAGAGCCAATACTCGTCATTATTGCCCTGAAATATGAAGCTGATCTCATCATCGAGTTCGTCGAACAAGCCTTCTGAGGTCCACCCTTTGCTGGTTCTCCGTAAAGTCTTCATTTCGTTCTTATAGGTAGAAATGAAAAGCCTGTCATCTTCGTCTGACGGGAAAATGGAGCTCGCCGGCTCTTCGAGGATCGGCTTCGCGTTTAATCCCTGTATTTCAAATGCTCCGCTCAATCCTGCCGCTATCAGATAACCATTTGCTTCGATAAGTTGAGTCACTTTGGCATTGATGCCATTCACTTTTTTATACGTATAGTGGGCACTGCGCAAGACCCTTTCTACCTTGCGCTGTGACGCATAGGTTTTATTGTCAGGGTGGTCCCGATTCAACGATTCATCTCCATCAGGCGCTGCTCCTTCAGATTTCGGTTTCTTCTTTTTCAAAAATCTCAGGAAGCCTCGTTTCTTCGATTCATTTATTGGTTCATCCCCGGCCGGCTGAACATCAATGGATTTGTTCGCATTATCTTTCTTTTGTCCTTTCTTTTGATCCGCTTTTACTTCAACATCTATATAAGAAACGATCTCGTCATAAATCTCCTCTTGAACGAGTTTGAAAAGTCCTGATGAGGTTCCTGCATAGACCTCTCCACCAAAGGAGAGAACACATAACAGGTTTCCTTGCAACCCGTCATAGTGGCTGAAGGACCTGAATGGCAGGTAAGGAGAGACTCTGGTGAATCCATATTCGTGAGCGGCCCAGACGGTCAGACTTTTGTCCGTCATGAGAGTATACACCTCATTATCCGGCAGACCCGTTGTGTAGTTGACTATCTCCTGGGTTTTCCCTGATAATGCATCTACGAAGATCATTCCTCCGCGAAGGGTTGCGAGAACCAGCTGTTGTTGATTTAACCATTTCCCTTCGACTATTACGCTCGCCTTTGCGTACTGGTTATCCTGGAGGTTGATCTGTCTCGGGGTACGGTCATTGCCATATAAAAAAACCCTGCTATCGTTGAGTCCAATCAGGTAGTGATTGGCCCCCGGGGTTACAAATAGTATCTCATCACTTACGGAAAAACCCAATGATGTCCGAACCAGATTATTGCCTTCAACTTTTAACAATGCTTCTTGTTCTGAAGTCAGGTACAACGACCCATAGATTTCAAAAAGTCCGGTAAACGCCCCGGTAAAATTTGAAGACGGTATGGTAAGAAGTTCCTTTTCCGGATCCTCGAAGAGATATAAACCCTCATTGTTGAGAAAATACAATTTGTCGTTAGCAATGATTGACACAAATACTTCCTTTACCTCGGGTGGTGATAGTGACTTCACATGCTGAAATCCCTGGTCATCCGTTACTATTGTTCCAAATCCGTTTGCCCCAGCCCAAAACAATGTGCCATCGGAACTAATCTGGAGCGAATAAACGGATCCGTTTGCAGGGATTAAATTCCAACTGCGACCATCGAATTCAAGGATACCATTTCTCGTCGCGAAATACATGACTCCATTTTGATTCTGCACCATGTCGAAACAGACATTGTCGAAACTTTCTTCAGTCGGCGAAAAATGGGAAAGAAAGTAATTGCCAGGTTGAGCAAAGGCGTTCGAAAAAATGAGCAGATGAAAAGTTAAAAAAATGTACCGCATGGGTTTAGCTCATATCAAATTTAAAAAAAGGGTAAGACCAAACCTAATCTGCCCGTTAGCTGATCCTGCTCCAGTTTATGGTGCTTTTCCGCATGGATTCGACTTGAGCTCTTATCTCGAGATTTTCGGGCCTGGTAAGGTCGGGATCTTCTTCGATGATCTGACTTGCCACGGTCCGCGCGTGCTGGAGTAGCTTTCCATCCTTTCCCAGGTCTGCAATCAAAAGATCAAGCACGCCGCTCTGTTGTGTTCCCATAAGATCTCCCGGCCCCCGAAGTGAAAGGTCAGTCTCTGCGATTTCAAATCCATTGTTTGTTTCGACCATTGTTTTTATACGCACCTTCGAATCCGCTCCAAGTTTATAGTCCGTCATTAAAATACAATAGGATTGCTCAGCTCCTCTCCCCACCCGGCCCCTGAGTTGATGTAGTTGAGATAATCCAAATCGTTCGGAATTCTCAATAACCATTACTGATGCGTTCGGCACGTCAACACCAACCTCGATCACAGTAGTGGCAACCATTATTTTTGTTTCCCCTTTTACAAATCGTCTCATCTCATAATCCTTTGCTTCGGGCTTCATCTTACCATGCAAAATGCTAATGGCATATTCGGGGAACGCTCGGCTGATACTTTCATAACCGTCCATTAAATGTTTAAGATCGAGTTTTTCGGACTCGTCAATAAGCGGATATACAATGTAGACCTGACGACCAGCCATTATCTGATCTTTGAGAAATTGATTTACCTGTAAGCGATGACTATCGAATTTGTGAATGGTTTTAATGGGTTTCCTGCCCGCAGGAAGCTGATCGATTGCCGATATATCAAGGTCTCCATACAACGTCATGGCTAAAGTCCGTGGTATCGGTGTTGCCGTCATTACCAGTATATGCGGATAATTGTTAACATTCTTTTGCCAGAGTTTAGACCGTTGAGCAACGCCGAAACGATGTTGCTCATCAATAACTGAAAGGCCCAGATTGTAAAACTTGACCTCCTCTTCAAGGAGAGCATGTGTTCCAATAAGAATTTTCAGCGTGCCATCTCTCAGCATCTGATGTATGATCTTGCGCTCAGATTTTTTTGTAGATCCCGTTAGTAGCGCAATATGGATGTGCATTTTGTCCGCATAGCGTTTGAGATTATTAAAGTGTTGCTGTGCAAGGATCTCGGTTGGCGCCATAAGTGCACATTGTGCATCACTGCCAATAACGATCAGCATACAGATAAACGCTACTATGGTCTTACCGCTTCCGACATCTCCTTGAAGGAGTCTATTCATTTGTTTCCCCGACCTTAAATCTGAATAGATTTCCTTTATCACCTTCTTTTGTGCGTCGGTTAGCGTGAACGGCAAGTGCTCATTGTAAAACATCGTCACCAGCGTTGCATTCTGAAAGATCTGTCCCGGGATTTTTGCCTGCCGTACAACCTTCATCTTCAGCAGCCTCAGTTGTATATAAAACAGTTCCTCAAATTTTAACCGATGACGCGCTTGCGAAAGCAACTCCTGGCTTATCGGAAAATGGATATTTAAAATTGATTGCCTTTTGGAAAGAAGCTTTTCCTGAAGTAGTAATCGTTGTGGAAGTGTTTCCCGAATTTTATTGTCAGCCTGAGAGAGAAGGCCTTTCATCATCTTTGATATCGCTTTACTGTCAATATGCTTTGCCCTCAGTTTTTCGGTAAGGGAATACACTGGTTGAAGGGATCCTCCTTTTTCAGCATTATCAGTAACGACGTCGATTTCGGGATGTGCAATATTGAACCGATGCCCGAAACGATTGGGTTTACCAAAGACCACGTATTCGCTACCCGGCTTAAGTTTATCGACTATCCAGTTAATACCCTGGAACCAAACGAGTTCAATTTCTCCGCTCCCGTCTGACAGATGAGCCACAAGTCTTTTCTTAAAACCAGCGCCGATTAGTTCTTTTTTCCTGATCGTCCCTTTTATCTGTACAAAGGGAAGGTCCTCATTTAATTCTGCGATACGGTAAAACTTAGTTCGGTCCTCATAACGAAATGGATAGTGTTGTATCAGGTCGGCAAAGGTGAAAATATTCAGTTCTTTGTTGATCAAAGCAGCCCTTTGAGGACCTATTCCTTTAAGGAATTCTATCGGTGTATCAAAAAAGCCGGCCATTGATTTATTTGATCGTACAAACAAAAATCAAAATATAAAAACTAGATTAATTGAGGTGTAGAATTTTACTAGTTTAACTTTGCTAAAGAATTAAACCGTCGGTTACATATTCAATCTAAGGGTTATTAATGATGTGCACAGGCTATGAAGGTTAATTCTACGATATACAAGGGGATTGAATATATTCAAGTGAATGCCCTGCCCGCGGACCAAAAGGAAAAGCTCTTGCAAACGATAAACCACGATCTTCTTATCAAGATCCTCGTTGACGAAAAGCTGATTGGTAACTGCCTTTTGTTCAAGGACTATGAAATCTGGTTTGACAATATCTATAGGCCTCAGACCAAGGGTACCGAGCAAACGGCGAAAAACAGCGTCGAATCCCCCGCGATACAAGTTGAAGGTGTGAAAAAAGGCTGAAGGGTCTAATCCCATATCCCGCGGTCCGGCACTACCTCGAGCACGTTCCCCTCAGGGTCGTTAAAATAAAAAGACTGTTCTCCGCTTTCCCAAACAACCTCATCTATTATCGGTATTCCCAAGTCTCTGATCTCCTGCTTGGCCTTCAGGTAATCTGATTTTGCAACTTCGAATGCAAAATGTTGTTTGCCCCCTCCGTAATGAGCAGGCGGACTCTTCTTCGATTTGGAATCTTCAGGATTGAAACACAGTAAGACGCATTCACCGGCTCTAAAGAATATGTGCTTGCCAGGAACATAGCTTATGAGTCTTAGTCCAAGCTTTTCCTGGTAAAAGTGTTTACACTGTTCGAGGTCGTGAACATAGAGACAGGTTTCTTTGATCTTGGTGAAATTCATACGCAAATTGATTTTTTCAACGCACTGTACTCTTGCCAAAGTTCATTCACGATATCCTTCGCGTGTTGTATTTTGCTGATGCCAGCCGAGACTTGTCCAATCTCCAGTTCGCCTTCTTCAAGATCGCCTTCGAATATTCCCTTCTTAGCTCGGCCCCTTCCTAACATTTCAATTAGGTCAGCTGCCGTCGCTCCACGCATTTCAGCATCTTTTACCCGATTGTAAAATGCATTTTTTACCAGCCGTACAGGAGTAAGTTGTTTCATCGTCAGGACAGTATCGCCTTCATCCAGTTCAGTGACTCTCTGCTTGAATTTTTCATGGGCAGACGATTCGATACTTGCAGCGAACCGACTTCCTACTTGTGATCCATCAGCGCCCAGAGCCTCCGCAGCAAGCATTGCCCTACCCGATGCGATCCCGCCTGCCGCAATGATCGGAATAGTTACAGCCTGCTTCACCAGAGGAATAAGGACGAAGGTGGTGGTCTCTTCACGTCCGTTATGCCCACCTGCCTCAAATCCCTCTGCAACAACAGCATCCACTCCACAGGCCTGCGCTTTGGCGGCGAACTTTACACTGGATATAACATGTGCCACCTTAATCCCCTTTTCTTTCAGATGCCCCGTCCATGTTGCCGGGTTTCCTGCCGAGGTGAAAACAATCTTCACATCCTCTTCAATGATAATCTGGATGATCTTGTCGATTTCCGGGTACAACAACGGAACATTGACTCCAAAGGGGCGGGCCGTGGCCACTTTGCATTTTCTGATGTGATCACGTAGTGTTTCTGGGTGCATCGAGCCCGAACCAATAAGACCAAGCCCCCCGGCGTTGCTCACAGCGGAGGCAAGTCTCCACCCACTGCACCAGACCATTCCGGCTTGAATAATGGGAAATGAAATGTCAAACAATTCTGTAATGCGATTTGGTTGTGGCTTCATATCGTCTGGTCAAAATAGTCAATCAAGGGCATTTTTGTTTTTGCCACCCTTCTGAATATCTGAAAATTAGGAGTATGTTAGGTGTTGCACCAAGAGTGTTTATGACCGGCGTTAAGTTGTCCACAAAGAATAGATTGAAAATTTTGACTGTAACCCATTGGTTATCTACGCCTTAAGTGGAAATATTTCGGTAATGTGGACAACTGCTGTTCTTTGTGGAAATCTTTTTGGCCCCTTTTTAGTAGAGATTCTAAGTGGCTGAATTTTAGTGTTTTTGTTGAATTCTGACTGGTCGAAACATACCCCATCTAGGTTGAATTTACGGTGGTGTCAGAACTCCCTGAAAATTGAATGCGTTGAAAAAGTCTATGAGCAAAACGGTCTTTGTGGGACTCCTTTTTCTGGGTAGCATTAGTTACGCTCAGGAGGCCGAGGTAATAAAGTTTGAGAAGCTGTATTCGCTGCTGGAAGAAAAAGGCGAAAAAATACAGGTCATAAATTTCTGGGCGACGTGGTGTGCCCCGTGCGTTAAAGAGCTGCCTTTGTTCGAAGCGCTCACTGCCCGAAACGATCCTTCGGTCAAAGTCACCCTCATCAGTCTCGATTTCGCTGACGAACTAAAAAAGGTGAACTCTTTTATTAGCCGGCGAAAGATCAGGTCAGACGTATTCTTGTTGGATGAAATCGACTATAATTCTTGGATTGATCGGGTGGAGGTAACCTGGGGAGGCGCCATTCCTGCTACCTTATTTATTAATCAACGAACCGGACAAAGAAAATTTGTGGAGAGAGAATTGAAGGATGGTGAACTTGAAGAGGTAATTGCAAGTCTTTTAAATCAATAAACCCTTACAATCTAATATTATGAAAACGATAAAATCCATTTTGATCTTGATATGTGGAGTGGCCCTGGTTTCGTTCGAGAATCCTTCCTATGAAGTAGGAGATTCCGTTTCCGATTTTAAACTAAAAAATGTTGATGGTAAAATGGTCTCTCTTTCTGACTACAAGGATCAAAAGGGAGCGATTGTTATTTTTGATTGTAATACATGTCCCTATTCAAAGGCATACAATGATCGAATCATTCAACTCAACAGCAAATATTCTTCTAAAGGATTTCCTGTCATCACTATAAATCCAAACAGCCCCGAAATCTCGCCGGGGGATTCCTTCCAGGAAATGGCCAGCCTGGCCAGGAAGAAGAACTATACATTCCCGTATCTCCAGGACGAAACGCAGCAAGTTGCCCGTTCATTTGGAGCGACCAATACCCCTCATGTATTTGTACTAAAGAAGACTGGGGAGAATTTCAGTGTAGCCTATATCGGCACGATTGATAACAATTCACGCGATGGTTCTGCCGCTACAAAAAAATATGTCGAGGACGCGGTCGACGCCCTGCTCGACAGCAAGTCCATCCCGACTACGCGTACAAAGGCAATAGGTTGCGGCATTAAATGGAAGGATTAGGTTTTGCGGCGGTTTGTCTAAGAATTAATTCCTGTTTTTCACCGGTCTGTAATTAAACGATGGCACGGTGGTTGCGTTAGATATAGAAACGCGCCGCTATGAAAACGTTTTTGTTCTTGCTCCTCTGGAGTGCCAGCACTTCATTGCTTGCTTATGACTCAGGCATCGCAGTGCAGACAGAAAAAAATACCACCATGCATGTCTATGTCAATGGTAAACTTTACAACAAACAGCCTGGCAAGTTTGTACGCGTACGAAGCACCCCGGGGCTGTTCCACCTTGAAGTAAAAGTTTTAAACCCCTACAACAAAAGGTGGTACCTGGTGCGAAAGGACGTTCGTGTCGATAAGGGATTTGAATTTCAGTACAAGGTGGTCTTTGTTAACAAGCTAAGACCAGAGCTGAGAGAAATACGCAAGTATCCCGTGTATTCAAGATATTATCTCGACACGGGGCTTTATAACAGGCATCCTGTGTCGT
>DASVBA010000271.1:0-4179 GCA_036376095.1 Chryseolinea sp. | reverse complement strand
GCAGGCAACGATCGCCCAACATATCAATAGCAGAATAACTTTCTTCATGAGCAATGATCTATGAATTTCGAGTATGAGGAACAGCGTTGAACTGCAAACTTATCATCTTCTTTTTGCAATTACCGAATTGAACACTAAGTTTGTAACGGATTCGCGGTTCTTCTGCTGTTCACGACATCAGAAGATTAAAAGGGAATACCGGTGAGATTTGATTCAAATCCGGAGCTGTTCCCGCAACTGTAATCCCTACTCTCTAATTAATAGAGAGCTTTCGTTCCACAAGCCATTGTGGCGCGCTTCGCGTCATGAGAAGGTCAAACGAAAGCCGGGAAAGCCAGGAGACCTGCCGAGTATCTGTAATAACTCAAAGCTTTCGGGAGAAAGGCTGACGTTGTAGCCAAACGACAAACATGTGTCGGCAGCCTACACATCACTTTTTTTTAGCGCAGGTTTTGAATTGATCGTTTCGATTTGATTCAAAGAATGACACGTATTACCCTTTTTATCATTTTGATAGTCTCGGCGAATTCATCTTTCGCGCAGACAGGTGATACCACCTATCTTAAAGAGGTTCGCGTTTACGGGATTCCGGTTACGTCCTATGCAACGGGATCAAAGATCGAACAACTCAAGAGTGGAAGTGAGGTAATGACTGCGTCAGACCGGCTCATTGACGAAACTTCATTCTATTTTAAAACTTACGGAAACAATCAATTGTCAACCATCGCATTCCGGGGCACCACGGCATCGCAGACCGCTGTATTGTGGAACGGGATTAATATTAATTCACCAACATTAGGTCAAACGGATTTTTCGCTGATACCTCTTTTTCTTTTTGATGAAATATCTATTCGTTATGGCAGTGCCAGTTCATTGTACGGATCGGATGCGATCGGTGGGAGCATAATGATCGGACAACGCGAGCCATTATTCGCAAAAAACTTTGACGGAACATTCTTCCAGCAGGTCGGAAGTTTCGGAAAGTTTGGCACCGGTATAAAAGCCACCTTTGGCAACGAACGATGGGAATTCCGCACGAAGTTTTTTCGTTCGGCGATCGAGAATGATTTTCCGTTCAACTCACCGGCAGTAGGCTACTCAAAAACACAAGATCATGCGTCCGTCGAAAACTATGGAATTGATCAGCAGATACATTATAAACTATCACAACACCAGCGCATCTCTGCTGAAGGAATGTATGCCTATAATTTCCGTGAGATTCAGCCCGCCGTAACGAACGATAACGCCAATGAAACACTCCTTGACCGGCACATCAGGCTAAGCGTGAACTATCAGAATGATTCACGGATTGGAGTGCTTTCTGTGACTACCGGATACGTTGTGAGCGACCAGGATTACGCAGACGATGTTGTAAGCAATGTCGAATCCAAACAACTTACTGCCCTTGTAGGTATTGACAAAAGTTTAAACACAAGGAATAATTTACGGTATGGTATTAATTATTCTTACTACACAGCATCTTCAGAGCACTTGACCTCAAAGGTTTCGGAGGACAGGTACGATGCGTTCTTCTCTTTCCGCCATGCAATTCGTCAGTTTTGGCTGATTAGTGCAAACCTGCGTCAATCGCTCTACGCAGGTCGTTATGCGCCATTTGCTCCGTCGCTGGGAACAGAATTCAGCCCCCTGCATCTAGACAATAATAAAATTACCATTCGGGCACAGATAGCAAGGGGATACCGAATTCCGACACTAAATGATCGCTACTGGGTGCCTGGTGGTAATCCGAATGTTTTACCGGAAGATGCGTTGCACGTTGAGACTGGAGTCAATTGGTCGCGTAAAGCTGGCACCTGGAGTTATTCCTTAGATGGAACGATTTATAAGACCTGGATAAATGACATGATCGTGTGGACCCCGGAAGGGAATGTTTGGTCGCCGACTAATCTTCGCAAGGTTCAGGCATATGGCGCTGAGCTAAACGCAAAATCCACTTTTGTTTCGGGAAAGTATAAGCTGAGAACGGACCTGGTTTACGGCTTCACAAGATCTCTTAATAAGACTGAGGAGGACCCTCTCTTCAACAACAAACAGCTTGCCTACGTGCCCCTGCATAGTGGGCGGCTGTTTGTATCGTTGACGGCTGACACCTGGTCCTTTGACACCAGACTCAACTTAACCGGAATTCGCTATTCGACATTGGATAATGAAAAAGGCCAGTCTTTAGATCCATATGCCCTGCTTGACACATCAATCAGTAAACGGTTTTTGCTTTGGAAGACAAATTTTGACTTACGCGCGGAAGCACTCAACCTGTTTGATATCTATTACGAGAACCTGAAAAACCATGCTATGCCGGGCAGGCATTACGCCATTAGTATTCTGTTAAACTTTAATGACAAACAAACTTTATGAAAACCTTTAGAGGCCTTGTGCTGATTATGCTCGGTATTTCTTGTTTCATGCTTACCTCATGCGATGATGGCGATAATCAACCGGCAGGTGAATTTGAAAGTGGAATTTTCGTGGTCAACGAAGGTAACTTTCAGGACGCCGATGGAAGTATTAGCTTCATCAATCCCCATGATGGCTCCGTGAAACACGACCTGTTTGGTTCAGCGAACAATGGCCTCGCCCTTGGTGACGTCGTACAGTCAATGTCTATTGATGGCGATGATGCTTACATCGTAGTTAACAACAGCAACAAGATCGAGGTTGTGAATGCAAATACTTTTATGAGTGAGCACACAATTCAAGGATTGTCGCTGCCACGATACTTTACAACACTAAACGGAAAAGGTTATGTAACGGAATGGGTGAATTACACAGATCCGGGAAGGGTAACAATCATTGATCTCGACAACCACACAAAAGGGGAGTCCATCGCAACAGGTTACGGCGCAGAAAATATTCTTGCTTATGATGGATTGTTATATGTATCGAACAACTTCTCAAATACAGTTTCCGTCATTGATCCGGTTGAAGAAAAGGTTATCAAAACAATCGAGGTGGGTAGTGCGCCGGGAACATTGTTAGTAGATAGCGATGACATGATCTGGGTAATCTGCGGCGGTGGATATGACCTTGACTACAATCCTTTGAATGACGGCAAGCTGGTACGCTTAGATCCCGAAAAAAGTGAAGATGCATCGGCAGGAAGTGTGGTATTAACGGTTGAATTGGGTACCAACGTCACCGCAAAAGCAGCCGTCAACAAAGCAATGGATAGCTTATTTTACTACACCGGAAATTCCGTGTATGCTTTGAACACTTCGGCCAATGAAGCTCCTGCGTCTCCGTTGCTCACGGAAGCAGACGCAACGAGTTTTTATGGTATTGGGTTAGATCCGAAAGAGGGCTTACTTTATTTAGCCGAAACCAAGAATTTTGCCGGCAATGGAGTTGTTTACCGGTATACAAGTTCTGGCGTCGCAGTCGACAACAAAGTAGCTGGCCGAGGACCAAATGGATTTGTTTTCAAGTAGTCCTATTTCTTGAGATCACACATACACTCACACCCCCAACTCATAACCAATAACTCATAACTCCCGCCTACGCGAGACGCTACGGGCGGGCAATGCATAACTTTAGAGTAAGATGAGTGGTCACGACAAACCGGACAGCACACTTTATTACATCGAGAACGGTCTCATTGTATTCACGGAAGCCTATCACCTTAAGCGTGGCTATTGCTGCAAAAGCGGTTGTCGTCATTGTCCTTATGATCGCAAGGCTGGTAGGAGCGGACGTTCGAAGCCAGATAGGCAAGGCGTTGGCGAAGAATGAATCAAATTTTTAAGGTGCCGTCGCATTGATTTCAGGACTTCCGTTTCAATGCCTCATGATACCCCTTAAGCAGTTGTTTTGCTGCCGTCTCCGAAGAGATCGCTGAACTGGAGACTTCTGCTTCCAACTTCGTCTGAAAATTTCTTAACTCTTCAAACTCCTGCAGGTCTTTATTGAGAAGCTGGATAAAACGTTCGTGAAACCAGGCAATGTTTTGCCGGCTTCTGTTCTTCAAAAGGTATCCCGTTGACCTCACGTGCTCATTGTGTTTTGTGATGACGTTCCAAATTTCTTCGATCCCGCTGCCGGTAATCGCCGACGACAAAAGAACGGTGGGATGCCAGCCGGAATCGGAAACAGGGAACAAATGCAAAGCTTGTTGATATACACCCTGGGCCTCAACGGCATTTTTTAAATTATTTCCATCGGCCT
>DASVBA010000265.1:0-5096 GCA_036376095.1 Chryseolinea sp. | reverse complement strand
GCCTTCGAAGATTCAGTTCCGGCCGCCACCATGGCACTGTAGGCATCGTCTATATTCTGCCCAGCCCGATAGCATGCTGACTCGGATGCGAAAACTTTGGTGGTCATCTCCGCGATCTTGTTTTTAATTGCGCCGAAATTTGCGATCGAAGTTCCGAATTGTTTCCTCTCCTTCGCGTAGTTTGTTGCAACTGAAATTGTCTTCTTTGAGCCACCAATCGCGGCGACTCCTAGTTTGATACGTCCAACATTCAAAATGTTTACAGCGATCTTGAATCCATTCTCTCTTTCCGATAAAAGATTTTCTACTGGCACCTTGCAGTCATTGAAAAAGATCTGACGTGTGGAAGAGCCCTTGATGCCCATTTTATGTTCTTCCTCATTCATTGTTATGCCGCCAAAACTCTTTTCTACAATGAATGCACTCAAATTCTTATCGTTGTCAATTTTCGCAAAGACAATGTATATGTCTGCAAACCCTCCGTTCGTGATCCACATCTTTTGTCCATTGATGACATAGTGTTTTCCATCACTGGTCAACACCGCTTTTGTTTTTCCTGAATTGGCATCAGATCCAGAGTCTGGCTCCGTCAAACAATAGGCGGCTTTGAATTCACCAGTAGCCAACTTGGGGAGATATTTCTTTTTTTGTTCCTCGCTTCCATAATAAACGATTGGCAATGTTCCGATCCCGGTATGGGCAGACAAAGCCACAGCCACAGAATGTCCGGCGCCAATAACCTCCGCTACCAGCATGGTCGTGTTGAAATCCATTCCAAACCCGCCGTACTCCGATGGCACAGATGTGCCCAATAGTCCGAGCTCCCCCGCTTTGTCCAATAACGTTGGCATAAGCTTCGGATCCTTCATCGAGTCGATTTCATCCAGTCTGTTGAAGATTTCCTTTTGCAGGAAGTCCCTGCACTGCTGCTGGATCATCTTCTGTTCCTCATTAAATTCTTCGGGGATAAAGATCTCGTGTGCCTCAGTTTCGCGGATCAGAAATTCTCCTCCTTTGATTGCCGCTTTTTTTTCCGTTGTCGTTGCCATAATTGATTTATTCTGGTTCCTACTAGTTGATCATTTCATAAATGCCGGCCACTCCTTGTCCGCCCCCAACGCAGGCCGTTACCAGACCGTACTTCTTTTTTCTTCTCCGGAGTTCATTGAACAAGGTAAGTGAAAGCCTTCCGCCGGAGCTCCCCAGCGGATGTCCCAGGGCGATTGCACCACCATTAACATTTGTTATAGATGGATCAATTTGCAATTCCCTTATTACGGCCAGTGACTGCGCTGCAAATGCTTCGTTCAGTTCAATCAAATCGATGTCCTTAAGCTTCAGACCTGCTCGCTCCAGCGCTTTTGGGACGGCGGCTACTGGTCCAATTCCCATGATCCTTGGATCTACGCCGGCCGCGGCATAGCTCACCATCCGGGCGATCGGCTTGACACCGAGCTGCTTCACCAATTTTTCTGACATCACCACAACAAATGCGGCGCCATCATTTGTTGGCGAAGAATTGCCGGCGGTGACCGTGCCCCCTAACGCAAAAACTGGTTTCAATTTCGCTAAGGCTTCCATTGATGTTTCTGGCCTTGGTCCCTCGTCAAACTCAACTTTCGCCTCTTTACTTTTCTTCTTCCCGTTTTCATCTACGTATACCTCGACCGTTGTAATGGGATGTATCTCTTCTTTAAATATTCCTTCTTTTTGCGCCTTTATGGCCTTCATATGTGATTCAAAGGCAAACCTGTCCTGATCCTCCCGCGACACTTTATATTGTTTTGCGATCTCCTCAGCCGTAAGGCCCATACTTGTGTAGTAAGTGGGATGTTCCTTTGCGATCGTATAGTTCAACGCAGTCTTCCAACCCATCACGGGTACAAGTGACATGGATTCGGCTCCGCCAGCTATAATACAGTCCCCCATTCCCGCCTGAATCTTGGCCGACGCAATGTGAATAGCTTCAACTCCCGATCCGCAGTACCTGTTAATTACCATTCCTGCGTTGTCAAGGCCAAGGGCGGTTAATGCAATCATTCGTCCCATTTGCATTCCCTGTTCCGCTTCCTGCACCGCATTGCCGACAATTAGATCGTCGACCATTTTATTTTCCAAACCTGGTACAGACTGTACCAACGCTTTTATTAATTCAGTCGCAAAATCGTCAGGCCGGGTAAAACGAAATCCTCCTTTTTTCGCCCTTGTATTTGCCGTTCTTTTGCCAGCTACTATATATGCATCCATCTCAATCGATTTTTAGTTCCTTAATGGTTTTCCACCCGTTAGTATAGATTGTATCCTTTCCAGCGTCTTCTTCTCTCCCGTAAGAGACACAAAAGCTTCGCGTTCCAGATCCAGCAGATATTGTTCGCTGACTTCCTGAGGCGAGGTCAGATCTCCTCCGCACATGATGTTGGCGATCTTCAGGGCAATTTTTTGGTCGTGCTCCGAGATGTAATTGCCCATCTTCATGCCGTGTATACCCGCCATAAAAAGCGCCTGTCCTGATCTTCCCTGTACCCGGATATTTTTAGCCTGAACGGGCATCGTATAACCCGCATCATACAGTTCGATCGCGGCAGCTTTTGCATCCAGGATCTGCCTGTCGCGATTGATCGAGATCCGGTCTTTGTTTCTAAGTATACCCATTTCACGTGCCTCCTCGGCGGACAATGCAACCTTGGCTGTCGCGATATTCATGAACGCGTTTTGTAATGCATTTAATTCTATATCGCCTTCTTCAAAAGCATCGCTCACCCGTTTGGTAAGTTCTTTCGTTCCCCCGCCACCGGGAATCAGTCCAACGCCAACTTCAACGAGACCTATATACGCTTCAGCCGCAGCTTGCGCAATATCGGCGTGAAGCGTCATTTCACATCCGCCGCCAAGGGTTCTTCCCTGAGGACAAACAACGACCGGTACCGTAGAGTAACGGATCCTCATCACTGAATTCTGGAATTGACGGACCATAAAATCGATCTCGTCATACTCCTGTTCGATAGCAAACATAAACACAAGGCCCAGGTTTGCACCAAGAGAAAAGTCGGCACCCTGGTGGCCGATAACCAGGCCCTTGAAGTCTTTTTCCGCCACGTCGATAGCCTTGTTCAATCCCTCTATTACAGAACTTCCAAGAGTATAGCTTTTACTGTGCCACGCAAAATTGATGACGCCGTCTCCGAGGTCGGTGATCTTCGATTCGGCATTCTTCCATACCACTTTATCGCTAAGATTTTCCAGGATAATGAATTCATCCTTGCCAGGAATTACCTTGTATGATTTCGTGGGAATATCATAATACATCTTCCTTCCCGACTCAACTTTGTAAAATGACTTGTTGCCGGCCGAAACCATGTCATACACCCATTGGTTGGCTTTGTAACCTGCGGATTCCATTTCCGATAAAGTCTTTTCTACCCCTATCACATCCCAAGTTTGAAAAGGCCCGAGCTCCCATCCAAAACCTGCACACACGGCGTCATCGACTTTATACACTTCATCCGCAATTTCAGGGATCCTGTTGGATGAATACTGAAAAAGCCCGAAAAATGAATCCCGGTAAAACTCGCCCGCCTTATCCTTACCAGCTATCAATACCTTAAAGCGATCTTTTAAATTCTCAATCGTCTTTGTTGATTCCAGCGTAGCAAACTTTGTTTTTGCCTTCGGCTTATATTCAAATGTCTTGAGGTCAAGCGTTAATATTTCTGTTTCTCCTTTTGCGCTTTTCGTCTTTTTGTAGAAGCCCTGTCCTGTTTTGTCGCCAAGCCATTTGTTTTGTTCCATCTTTAGAACAACCTCCGGCAGTTTGAAGTATTTCCGTCCTTCATCACTTACGAGCCCTTCATGAAGATTGCCCGCGACCTTGATAAGCGTGTCAAGACCTACGACATCCGAAGTTCTGAACGTAGCTGACTTTGGTCTCCCTATCACAGGCCCTGTAAGTTTGTCAACCTCGTCAATGTTCAGGTCAAGCTTATTCATTGAATCGACAACTTTCATGATCGCGAAGACACCCACACGATTGGCAATGAATGCTGGTGTGTCTTTACATAACACGGTTGTCTTACCAAGGAAAAGATCTCCGTAATGCATCAGGAAGCTGACTATTTCAGGATCAGTGAAGGGCGTTGGAATGATTTCTAACAGTCGCAGATAACGTGGCGGATTGAAAAAGTGGGTTCCGCAAAAATGTTTCTTAAAGTCATCGCTGCGACCTTCGGTCATAAGGTGAATGGGAATGCCCGAAGTGTTCGATGTGATCAGCGTTCCCGATTTGCGATATTTCTCAACCTCTTCATATACTTTCTTCTTGATCTCGAGATTTTCAACAACAACTTCAATGATCCAATCATAATCTTTGATCCTGGGCATGTCTTCGGAAAAGTTGCCGAGAGCAATCCGGGAAACAAACTTCTTGCTATATAGTGGTCCAGGGTTTGATTTGATGGACCTGTCAAATGATGATTGAACGATCCTGTTCCGGACCACCTTGTTTTCAAGCGTGAGCCCCTTTGCCTTTTCTTCGTCAGTCAGCTCTTTGGGTGCAATGTCGAGTAATAATACCTGGCAACCGATGTTCGCAAAGTGACAGGCAATGGCAGACCCCATAACTCCGGACCCCAGAACGGCGACTTTTCGTATAGAACGTTTCATGCTTTAAGTATTTTTTTGTCCCCTGAAACAGGAGGCATTAATTGGACGATGGTAATTGATTGTTTTAAACATTTTCTGCTTCAGCAATTCCTTGGGCTGCCAGTAGGTTGATCTCATTCATGACCTCGAAAAAAATCTTCAGCTTGTTTTCAGGTACTATCTCCCGCACTTTATTGTTAAAAGAAAGAACCGTTTCACGGGAGACCTCCTTTTTAGTTTTTCCTAGTTCAGTCAGGAAGATCCTTACTGATCGTTTGTCTACTGGATCAGGCGCACGATAAATCAGTTTCTTTTCCTCCATCGTCTTCAACATCCTGGTCAGACTTCTTGCTTCAAGTCCCATTAGCGGTGCTATCTTTGTTGCTGGCGTACCGTCAGTGTGGATGTTGAGCAAGACAAATCCTATAGAGGTTGTAATGTCATGCTTTCCTGCCTGC
>DASVBA010000257.1:0-2476 GCA_036376095.1 Chryseolinea sp. | reverse complement strand
CGGGTGCTGTTTCTACGCAAATTCCAACATTCAAAAGTTGAATACGCTGTGGATCTTCGTGCTTGGGTTCACAACCTTCGCGATGGGTATGATCGTTGCGCTCATTGTTCAGAACATGCTTAAGTTCTATTACCCTTTCTTTATTGAAAAAAGGTTGAAAGCACTTCGCTATAAGCCACGGGTATCTCCGAAGACAGGAAAAGCAATGAAGCTGTTGGGCGAATCTGAAGAAGATGCTTACCTGGACGAAGGTATGCAGGCCGAGGAGAATGTGTTCTCTGTAGACTATGATGTTTGGAAAGATGAAGAGACAGGATATGTTAAGATTGAACGTTACTCTGGTCACCTGCACGCCTTACAGTGTCCTGAGTGCAATTACCAAACCTTTAAAGTGGTGAGAGAAGAAATCCTGAAACCTGCCTCTGTTACACAAGAGGGTGAACTTCTGAAACACTACCAGTGCGGTTATTGTGGATACAAAGCGAAGAAAACAGTTGTGCTAAGAATTTCTCAAAAGTTTGAGGAAGCTTCTGCTGCTACTGCATAAAATACATTTCGATTAAACACCCCACTTCGAAGGCTGCTTTTTAAGGAGGCAGCCTTCAGTTTTTTGTTGGGGGATTACTGAAGCCTTTCAATGCGCGTGGCAAAATATTTGGTATCGCCCCTCCACGGGAATATCACGTAACGTTTGACAAAGTATAGGTTAACGCGCTCTCCGCTTAATGCGACTGTCTCCAATTCCTTTATAAGATCCTGTTCACTCTTCTCCACCGAAAAATCGAATGATTCGGCGATGGGACTCGTTCCTTTCAAAGCGCCAAAGGTTTCGAGGTTGATCTTACCTTCATACGTCTTGAACATAACTCCCTTTTCGCTGATCCGGAGTACTTTGCCTGCCATCACACCGTCCTCGTAAGTACCCCAATACAAAAAGCAAAAACCTCCAACGAGAACAATTACCAACGTAATAATGAAAATCCTAACGACCTTCCTTGTAGTGCGTTTTACCCTTTGCCCAAAAGTTTGTGTTTCCATCGTCTTTTTATTGTATCTAAAGTTAATATGAAATTGGCACTTTCAGATCAACTTTCTTCGTCAAAGTATATCTTGTAATAATGGCGATTCCTCGCTTCGTCGAAGCCCTTTTCAATCAGGTCTCTGTTGCCATGGATGTAGATGTGAAAATTCTTGTCAAGCTTTAACACGCTTTTGAAAACCCGCGCTTGCCGCTTCACCGCGTGAGCAGATATTTCAAAATTGTCAACGATGTCCTGATCAGTCATGAAATGTTTTTCATATTTCCTGAAGGATTCTATAACTGTGGGGTCTTCCAAAACTTCAGCTTCAAACTCATGTTGATTGAATTGATCCCGTGATTTGAAAAAATTCATCGATTTGTTGAGCAGGTCGATCTTGTCGGCTTTTGATACACTGAATTCTTCGTCCAGTTGATCGCCGACAAACTGGCGTGTAAGGTTCATAAAGTTGTGTGTGTGATGAAAAGCATCCGACCCAACGCTTACACCGAGAAAGTCATTTTTCCAAAAGTGTGCGTCAGACCGGTTGGTATTATCAACGATAAGTACTCTGTATCCCTCAGCTTCTTCCTCGTTTAAAATAAGGCAGCCCTTGTCAAGCTTTCTTATGTTAATACCCTCATCGTCGCTTAACTTAAATCGCCCCGACTCCTTCTTCAGCTTGAGATAAGACTCCTTAGTCTCGCATTTAAATATCCCGACAGCTTCAAAAGTCTTACGCTCAATTACCACGCCCGAGAAATGACCGACGAATAATTCTCCCGATTTGATATGATGGTGTTGCGATACTTCGTACAAATGTTTGGCGAGATCGACAGAGCGGTCGTGCAACACGCCGGGGTCAGCGAATATCTCTTTTATCAATGGATAGACAATACCAGGACTGGCGTCTTCCTTATCGAGGTCAAAGCTGTGGTATTCCGGAGAGTTAAAACTCGAAAAAAAATAGGTGAGCAGATGATTTTTTGTTTTTTCGCCTGTCAACTGGAGCACATCAGCGGAAAGTCCAAGCTCCTCGCCCAGCAATTTGTTTCCAACGGCATGAACTGAAACAGCATTGATTAAAGTTAACGAAGCATCTACCATGGTATACGTCTTCAAAAACGAATGCCATCCTGTGCGATGGCACGTCGCGGTTAAAATAACTAATTGATGATTTCAAATTTTGTGTATGGAACCAGGACTTTAGGAAGTCGTATTCCGTTACCATCCTGATTGTTTTCCAAAATGGCGGCAACAATCCTCGGTAATGCAAGTGCGCTTCCATTCAACGTGTGAAGCAGCTGTGTCTTTCCGTCTGCATTCTTATAACGCAACTTCAGCCGGTTTGCCTGGAATGTTTCAAAGTTGCTGACGGAACTTACTTCAAGCCATCGTTGCTGGCCGGCGGCATACACTTCCATGTCGTACGTGATAGCAGAATTGAATCCCATGTC
>DASVBA010000251.1:0-4702 GCA_036376095.1 Chryseolinea sp. | reverse complement strand
CTTCTCTCGCAGCCTGGTATTTATTCATACCCCCTTCCAGTTTCTTGTAGATGTTTTCTGTTACCACAATACCGTCGTCAACAACAAGACCTGTTGCCAGAACTATTCCCAGCATTGTCAGCACATTGATCGAAAATCCACAGAGGTACATTATGAAGAATGTAGCAAGCAGTGAAACCGGTATATCGATGAGAGGGCGGATAGCAATTACAAAGTCACGGAAGAATAAGTAAATGACAAGAACGACGAGCAAGAACGAAAGGATGAGTGTTTCTTCTACCTCTGAAATCGATCGCTTAATGAATACAGTCTGATCCATCGAGATGTTTAGCGAGATATCCTCGGGCATATCTTTTTTGATATGCTCTAGTTTTTTATAGAACTCATCGGAGATCTCGACGTAATTGGAACCCGGTAATGGAATAATACCGAGTCCAACCATTGGAATATTGCTTTCGCGAAGTACAGACTCTTCATTTTCCGGTCCTAGTACGGCCTCACCAACATCCTTTACCCTGATATCTCCATCCGGCGTGGACTTGATGATGACGTTCGAAAAATCTTCTTCTGTATAAAGTTTGCCGAAAGTGCGAACGGTAAGTTCTGTTGCGTTACCCGCTATTTTTCCTGAGGGGAGCTCCACGTTTTCCCTGTTTAAGGCGGACTGAACATCGAGTGGTGTGAGTCCATAAGCGCTAAGTTTCGCCGGATCGAGCCATATACGCATCGCGAACCTTTTTTCACCCCACACCTGGATGCTACTTACACCAGGGATAGTTTGCAGTCGTTCAACGATGTTGTTGTTTGCGTACTCTGTAAGCTGCAGCGGATTGCGAGTGCTGCTTTGTACGGTCATTGCAATGATCGCATCCGAATTAGCATCTGCTTTGGATACAACGGGCGGGTTGGTAAGGTCCTGCGGCAACTGTCTTGCTGCCTGGGAAACTTTGTCTCTTACGTCGTTGGTCGCCGTTTCAAGGTCGACGCCAAGCTCAAATTCAATATTGATATTGCTTGCACCTACGCTTGAGGAAGATGTGATATTTTTTATTCCTGCAATACCGTTAATAGATTTTTCCAGGGGTTCGGTGATCTGGGATTCGATGATGTCAGCGTTTGCCCCGGAATAGTTTGTGCGAACATTAACGTTCGGTGGGTCAATTGCGGGATAATCGCGGATACCAAGGAACTTGAATCCAATAGCGCCAAACAGCAAAAGGATGATGTTCATCACGAATGCAAGTACGGGGCGCCTTAAACTTAATTCTGAGATGTTCATAATCTAAGTTTTATCTCTTGTTGATCACCTCTGGGTTAGGACCTGTGTGACCTTAATTTTTGAATTCGGCCTAATGGCCATTAACCCGGAAGTTACCACAGTGTCGCCCACTTTCAGACCGCTGACGACCTGAACAAAGGCAGAATCTCTGATCCCTGTTTCAACCACCGTATACAGCGCGCTATCCTTTCTGAATAAAATAACCTGTTTGTTACGAGCAGCCGGAATTACCGCCTGTGTTGGAATCAAAAGTGCCTTATCGTCTTTGCCCAACTGCAGGTTAACTTTTGCAAATACTCCGGGCACGAGTTCCCTGTGATTGGCCTGAACCAATGCTCTTACTCTCAACGTCCGCGTATTTTGATCCACACTATTCTCAGTCGCCATAACCGTGGCATTGTGAAATTGTTCACCACCATCAACTTTGAATGAGACTGAATATCCTTTTACAATTTCCTTCGCATATTTTTCAGGAATTGAAAATTCCAGCTTCAGCCGATCCACCTGGCGAATAGTTGTAATAATATCATTTGGTGACACATAGGACCCGAGGCTGAAATTCCGCAAACCAACTCTCCCGTTATACGGCGCGCGAATTTCGGTTTTTGAGATCGCGATTCTCGTTGACTCAATATCTGCTTTCAGGTTTTCAACATCAAGCGCGCTGAGATCATAGTCCTGTTGGCTTATCCCGTTGATCTTTAAAAGTTCGGCGCTGCGTTCCTGGGTTTTCTCTTTGATCTGAAGTTGAACCTGAAGTTTTTTCAATTGGGCCTGAAGGTCCTGATCGAACAGCTTGACCAGCATGGTTCCTTTGGCAGCGGTACCGCCCTCCTGGATGTTCAGTTGAACTACTCTGCCACCGACCTCAGCCCTGAGCTGCGTTTCTTCGAAAGGCAAAAGTGAACCCGGTACTTCAATCTTTTCGCTTATTGAGCTTTGCTTCACTACAAAACCATCTACCTGGATAGGTCCCTGCGGACGCCGCGCGCCTCCCCCCGAGGTCTGCGGCTCCTTTTTCGAATTACAAGATGAGAAGGCTAGAACGATAAAAATTACCCCGACCGTTCGTCTGGTTATAAACATAAATGATTTCCAATAACTAATATTTAACACGCTCACGTTGGATCTGGTTCAGGGGAGAAAATTCTAAATACCGGCGGTTTTACAGAGTAGATTGTGTAATTCCACAATTTGTGGAATTAATAGCACCGTTTCATCATTCGTAACAACAAAGTCAGCTCTCTTCATTTTTTCCTCCTCTGGCATTTGATTCTTCACGATTGACCTTATTTGAGCTTCAGTGCGATGATGATCCCGCTTTAATACTCTTTTTATCCTGATGGTCTCAGGAGCATGTACAACGATCACGTTGTCCAATTGTTGGTTTGATCCTGCCTCAAAGAGTAAAGCCGCTTCCTTTAAAACATAAGGAACACCGACCTTGTTTTCAACCCATTTCTTATAGTCCATCGCCACTCGCGGATGAACTAATTGGTTTAACGTCTTTAGCTGCTCCGCATCATTAAACACTCTCAAGCTAAGGTAGTTACGGTTCAGGCTTCCGTCGGTATTGTACGACAATTCTCCGAATTCTTTCTTGATGTTTGATATGAGTATTCCATCGGTGGTCATTAATTCTTTCGCATGGCTGTCTGCATCATAAACAGGTACGCCAAAACATTGAAAAATCCTGCATACCAGACTTTTGCCTGAACCTATGCCGCCTGTAATGCCGATTTGTTTCGGAGTGCGCACGAATCAAAATTTGATGGAGATAGAATCAACTTTGATAACCTTTGTGAATGGCGGAAGTCCCTCCAGACTCGGTAATATTTTCACCTCTCCTTTCGAAAAATTCCCAAGATCGACAACCGCTTTGATCGAATCGACATTATAAAAATTCAACATCGATTCGGGAACCGCTACGGTACACGTGATCTTCTTTCTTTCAATAAACGGCCATACATTTTTGGGGGTATTGATCAATACCAGCTTAACGGAATCATCTCTCTTAACCAGTCTGTCTACCTGGAACGTTATGTCTACTGTGGTTGGGTCGCGTTTTATATAATCGTCGTTCTGGAACCTGACTTCCACAACTTCCCTGAAATTCTCGTCAATATTTCGATGCGGTATGTTTAGATAAACCAAATCGGGCAAGTTCTTTATCAGTCGTAGCGGGCCTTCAAGGGATACCGAGTCGGGTATGATGTGTATCGGGCTGGTCAATGCGTATCCGTCCTTGAAGAATGCAGGTGGAAGGTCCAGCTTTACCATGACCTTTCGTTCTCCCTTCGGCTCGATCGCAAGGCGGAGAGTGTCGGTCAGCACAAAATTAATTTGAAAGTCACTCAGCTGGTTGGCAAAAAGCGCCGGCAACGTACTTCCTACGATCTTCTTTACATCGGAAGGTTTGTCCAACGGTATGACCAGTGGCGGAACTTTTACGCCCACACTCCGTCGGAATAGATTCCAGCCAATTCCCGTAACATTTAGTCGCACCGTGTGTGGCAGCGGTCTGACCGGCACGAACTTTTCGTGATTGTAATCAAAAAGAAGCGGGAAGCTAATTGTTGCAGAGTAACTTTTGTTCAATGCGTTAAAAAACCAAAAGACCGTAGCTGTAAAAATGCAGAGAACTACGGCCTTCCAGTTTTTCTTGTTGAAGCGAAGAATGTTGAGTATGGAATTGACAAAGCTCATCGCATAATCACAAGGGATTTACAAACTCCACTGAAGAACTTCCTTCATTATGGTAATTGCTCCAGTGCCGGAGATCGGTCATTTCTTGGTGGCTGCCTTTGTTGCTTCCAATGAAATTGCTGTTTTGTTGAAACGAATTCGCCCTCCTTTTTCAACTTCCAGCACAAATGTGTCACCCTCAAGCTCAGCAACGTAGCCGTGGGCTCCCCCAATAGTAACAACATAATCGCCCTTCTTGATATCATCGATGAATTTCTTCTGGTCTTTCGCCTTCTTCTGTTGCGGACGAATCATAAAGAAATAAAACACAAGAATGATTGCCCCAAAAAAGACAAACTGGAGATAGGGACTAGACTGTTGCGCCTGTAATAAAATCGAGTACATAAAAATATTTTTTTAATTGGTCAAAGTTATCTCAATTAAACAAACATCCCAACCCGCCGAAGGCAGATTGGGATGCCATATATCTCCTTTTTAAGAAACTACTTCTTCACCGGTCCGTCGACTGCTGATTTAGGAGTAACCATTGCCTTAAATCTCAGCACTGTCTGCTTTGGCCATGTATTAGCCGTCACCGTTACAGTCTTGTTCTGGATGTTTGGTTTGCCGTTACTATCAAACTTAGCTTTCACGAACCCAGTACCTCCAACAGGAATTGGTTCTTTTGTCCAGTCAGGGACCGTACAACCGCATGATCCCTGTGCGCTTTGAATGATC
>DASVBA010000250.1:0-2431 GCA_036376095.1 Chryseolinea sp. | reverse complement strand
AAGTCAAAAGAATATGAACGTTACGTAGGTATCGATATTGATAAAGACGGAAAGATCTGGTTTGCCACAAAGCCGCTCGGTATTTTGATATATGATCCGGAAACTAACCAGGTGAGCAAACTATTTTCTGACTTTAAGTTGCAGAAAGAACTAGCCGAACGAAACCTTCATTTGTACATTGACCGGGACGGAATTGTATGGACCTCATACTATCTGCCGAAAGGAATATATCAGCTGCTTCCGTATAGCCCATCCGTAAAATCATTTTCGAGGGGATCGAATAGCAATTCATTGAGCCACTCAACGGTAACAACCATCGTTCCAGGCGCACACGGAAAAATGTGGATCGGAACACTTGATGGCCTGGACGTTTTTGACCCCGCCACCGGGAAATTCGAAATTCTCCGCGAAAAAAACTTTAAAGGCGTACGGGGTAAAGTGTTTGCTCCCCTGTTTGTTGATACAATCAGACAAACAGCCTGGATCAGTGCCGGCTCGCATTTGAATTACTGGAACATGGGACTTTACGAAGTCGACCTAAAGACCATGAAAGCATATCGGATAAGTTTCCGTGATCGCTCTAAACAATTAGATACACTAATATATGATCCGACTTTTGTAAAACCCTACAGAGGCAGCTTTCTGATCGCGGACGATAGATATGGTGTTTTCGAGTTGAAGCCGGGAAGCCAGGAAGCACAACTATTGATTCCATTTCCGTCCCGAAAGGGAAGGTTTGTGATAGGAGATGATATATTATTTTTTCACTCGGGAGGCGGAAGCCGTGTAAATTCAACCTTTAAGTTTGCTGACAACGGCAAATGGACGAAGGTCCCTCACCTCTTCGATTCGCTGTCCTGGACAAATATTCATTACGACTCGCTTAACCGATTGTACTGGGTCTGTTTGTCGTATGAAATCGCCCTTTACGATGAACATTTTATTAGAAAAAAAACATTCAGGCATAGTGCAGACAAAAACAGAAGGATTATGGCAACCCAGATAGACCAGCAGGGTAATCTGTGGTATGCAAACGGTGGTCGACGCATCGGAAGACTAAATACGTCCACAGGTTCACTCTATTTTATCTCCGAAGCGGACGGTTTCCAGGGGCAATACTTTGATTGGTTTGCCCCAAGCGGCCAGGATATCAATGGGAACATTTATTTTGGGAGCGGCACTTCCAACGGATTGATTTCGGACGACTCAATCGGGCTAACAACGATAAGACCGGGAAATTATTCTTCCGCAAACAATGCAAGTGTTTATTTCACAAACCTGAAGATCAATGACAATGAATACCCTACAAGTGTGGCTATCGATAATCTGCAAGAACTGGCGATCCCTTACGACAGAAATAACATAATCATCGATGCTGGGATCATTGACTATTATGCGCGCGGTGACGGACAGCTAAGGTACAAGCTGGAAGGAGAGGACCTTCAAAACAATTGGTCATATATCGAACCCGATCAACCCATACGATTAGAAAATTTACAACCTGGTTCTTATAAGCTCATCGTTCAGGCGTCGGCGCCGGGCACCGAAAAGATGAGCGCGGAAAAAATCCTTTTCATCGCAATATCAAATCCGTATTGGAAAACCTGGTGGTTCCAGATTCTGGTGGTTGTAACTATCATTTCAATTGTCTATGCCATCATTCAGTACCGCTCAAGAAGTTTGAAACTACAGAACATCCTGCTTGAGGAAAAAATAACAATGAGAACAAATGACCTTAAACGTTCACTCGACGAACTCAGAGCAACTCAAGCTCAACTTATACAGTCTGAGAAGATGGCGTCACTAGGACAACTCACCGCCGGAATCGCACACGAAATTCAAAACCCATTAAACTTTGTGAAGAATTTTTCCGAACTCAGTCAAGAGCTGCTTAACGAAATGGAGGAGGAAATAAAAAAAGGGAACCTTGACGTAGCAAGGGAAATTTCGGAAGATGTGAAAGAGAACCTGAAAAAGGTTTTACATCACGGCAATCGGGCAGACGGCATAGTAAAGGGAATGTTACAACATAGCAGGACCACCAGCGGAATAAAAGAGCCCACCTCTATCAACAAGCTGGCTGACGAATACTTGAGATTGGCATTCCACGGCCGCCGGGCAAAAGACAAAAATTTTAACGCTGCTATCGAAACAAATTTTGATCCAACGGTTGGGTCGATCAACGTAATCCCGCAAGACATCGGCCGTGTAGTTCTCAATCTTATCACGAACGCCTTTTATGCGGTCACTGAAAAAAAGAAGGTGCTTGGAAATACTTATGAGCCAACTGTCACCGTAACAACGAAAAAGTCGGGCGACAAAGTGGAAATTTCAGTCAAAGACAACGGCATCGGCATTCCACAAAGTATTATTGAAAAAATCTTTCAGCCCTTCTTCACCACCAAACCTACCGGTGAAGGCACGGGCCTGG
>DASVBA010000244.1:0-5588 GCA_036376095.1 Chryseolinea sp. | reverse complement strand
CTGGCGCATGTCCAGGTAGTACATTGGGGCAGGACTCATTACAACCGGATGCTTCAGATGTGATGCTTCAATGCCACCCTTCGTGCCCCTCCAACTCATAACAGATACACCAGGTGCTACACCACCACCTTCCAAAATTTCATCCCAGCCTATTACTTTTTTCTTTTTTGCGGTTATGATCTTGGCCACTCTCTTCGAAAAATAGCCCTGTAATTCCTCACCGTTCTTAAGGTTGTTCTTTTTCATGAACGCCTGAACGTTGGCGTCACGCTCCCAGTATCCTTTGTAGCACTCATCGCCACCCATGTGTATGTATTCAAATGGAAATAGCATAGCCACTTCGGTAAATACTTTGTCAAGGAATTGGTAGACTTTTTCATCGGTTGGATTGAGCGTGTTATCGATATACATTTCAAACTTTCCGCCGCCAAACCACTTGGAGAAATTGCTGCCGGGATTCACTTTGGTGTTTGGATCTTTGGTCACAGACAACTCTGGATAAGCTGCGATCGCGGCCATACTGTGACCCGGAATATCCACTTCGGGAAGTATTTCAATAAAACGGTCCTTCGCATATTGTACGATCTCTTTGATATCTTCCTGAGTGTAAAATCCGCCATACGTTGGGGCTTCTCCGGGTTGTGGGGCCTCATTATTTCCAAATGTTCCCGTGCGGGGTACACGCCAGGCGCCAACCTCCGTTAGTTTTGGCAGGCTTTTGATTTCAACGCGCCATCCGTTGTCGTCGGTCAGATGCCAGTGCAGGCGATTGAATTTATATCGGGCAAGTTGATCGATGTAATTCTTCACGTATTCCTTTGGGAAAAAGTGGCGGCTTACGTCCAGCATGATACCACGCCAGGCGAATCTCGGATAGTCGATAACCGTTACCACCGGAAGATGCCACGACACGTTACGTGCTACTGTTCTGCTTTCGACCTCTTTAGGAAGTAATTGCAGAATCGTCTGAACTCCGTAAAAAATTCCGGCCGGACTGTTTGCTTGTACAGTGACATTGTTTGGGGTTATATTCAACGTATAACCTTCTTTGCCAAGGCGTGCGTCGGGTTTTGCATTCAGAATAAATTGGATTGGCGCCTGGAGGGATTCCACAACGGCCGGCTTAAATCCACGAACCGTTTGAAGTCTGGTTGCGAGATAATCCGCTGTTTTTGCAACGGCAGGTTGCTTTGAAGGTACGCCGATAGACGTGGTGTTACTAATTAGGAAAATACCCTTTCCATACTCCGCTTTTACAGGTGTGGGAATAATTTGTGCCTTGGTTGAGAGGGCTAGAAACATTACCAGGACTACAGGGATGCTTTTGAATTGGCGAATGGTCATTGTGGTAAGTGGAATGAATTAGGCGCATAATATACAGGTGTGTGTTAATTAAAAAAAGGTGATTGTTAGCAATGATCGATGATCAAGGAGGATTGACCAATGATCACCGTTTATGTTGATACAAATGGAGAATGGGTGGACGCAGCAGAGTTGTCCTGAGTTCTCGGAGAGACACTACTATGACGCAATAGGACGCAGAATTGTGTCCATTATTTCTCTTTTTGCCTGCTTAGATTCCCGAAAATTCAGCAGCATCCATGCGTGCACCATGTCTTTGTATTCGTGGTAGTGGATTTGAACGCCGGTCTTTTCCGCAAGAGCCTTTAGTTTTCTCGTATCAGCGACCAGAATATCCCGTGAGCCGATAAATATTGAGATTTCACCAAGGTGATCCAACGTCCCATTAATTGGACTAAGCATCGCTATAGCCGTATCCGAATCACCGGCATACACCTTGCCAGCCTTTCGCAAACTTGCCGGACTTAAGAACGGATCCACTTGAGTTATGCCAGTTATTTCAGGATTGGTTAAGGTGATGTCGAGCCAGGGGCTTAATAAAATAAGTTGGTTGGGCTGAGGGACAGGTTCAAAACGCAATTTCTGTCCAAGCGCTAGTGCAAAACCGCCGCCAGAGGAGTCACCCATAAGAATTATTTTACCCGTTGTTCGCCCCTTTATCATATCATTATACACGGCGGAAACCATCTCGAAGGCGTGATGGTACGTGTACGTTGGAGCCAGTGGATAGTCTGGAACGATGATCTTGCAATGCGTCTCTTTCACCAAAGCGCTTAGGAAAGTCCAATGCTGTTTGACGAAACCCTGAACAAAAGCACCCCCATGAAGATAGAGTATCTGCGTGGGGGATGGGTCGGAAAAAGGAGTTAAAGTAAAAACATTTCTTCCTGCTATCTGATGTTTTCTTACGTCGCACACCTTGAAGATCTCCTTCGGCGGTTCGGTGCTGCTATAGAAATCGAATTTTCTGAACGCAAATTGCAGCTCGAGAGATTTCTTTTTATTGATAAACCTTAATAGCCCATAGTACAGCCAACTCTCTATGCTAGCCATGTAGAAGTTCGATTTTCATATTTTCATGGTTTATTAAGTGTGAAAGACTTTCTGAATGTCCATGTTTTTCCGGCGCCTGAAATACATAAATAGGATCGTCGCCGTAACGGGAAGCAGGCTTGCTGCTACTACCACACTCCATTGTATTCTCACAAAGCTATTGATGTATCTCGAAATAAGTGCCTCGATAACGATGCAGAGTAACGCGATCGCCATGAATGTCACTGCCATAACGTTGGTGCCTCTTACGTTCAGCCGCTTTATGGAGTAGCTCAATCCTAATCCGATTAATTCAGCCGTACACAATATCGGCAGCGCTAGTTGTAACAGCCATTCAACACCTAACGCTAAATGTAAAAGCACCAGGATAATTGCCGAGACTAAACACCCTGCAATAAACTTGAACGTATATTTATACTTTAACCACGCCATCACCAAAGAGTACGACAACAGAATCAAACAAATCGATAAGGGGTAAATCGACCACGTGATTGTGCCATTAAAGGATAGATCTATAATCACTGTGGAGATTATTCCAGAAATTAAAAGGACAGCGGCTATTTGCCAGAGTACACGATGCATCAGATTCTCTTCAATAACAGGACCCTTGGTCAGGTCAACGGAGGAATTATATTCTATTTGCATATTAGGTTTATCGAGACTATTTCCCGTCAACCGATTGCAAAGCGGACATTTATCCATGTCCTCATCCAATTCAACACCGCACGTTTTGCAGACTGTCATAACATTTAATAGTTGATGATCTTAACATTAACTCCTTGTTTTACCAGAAAGGATAAGAATTCTTTTTCAAGCTCTTTGGAAGTTGTAATGTTCCCAAAGCACATCACGAGGTCCCCGTTGAATCCCAGCACTCCGCAGTTTACTTTCAGGGTCTTATTTGGAGGAGGAGGTATGAAAACAAAATAGTCGATCAGGGAGTCGGCAGCCCCCAACGTTACTTTGCCCGGGTTCGTGATTACGCCGCTATACTGACTGGTTCCTGCTATACTATAAGTAAAATAAAGTATGAGCGATTTTAGGAAGAGCGGTGTGTTCTTAAGAAAGAAATTCCGCTCTGCTCCAACATTCCTGGCGATGATTTTATTTACAAGCTTTCTATCTGTTTCCAGCTGTATCAGATGATGGACCGTCTTGACGATCTCTTCGAAAGTATAAGTGCCTAATGAAAGATCGATTTCCGGCGTAACAAAAAGAGAGAAGTTACGCATTGTTTTAGACGAATAGATCCGCCTAAGATTTATGGGGACTTGAATTCTTAAGAACTTCCTTTGTGCACGCTTGCTGAAGCTCGAAAGCTTGGCATAGATGGCTTGCAACGCATGAAGGTACACGGCAACAAGATAAATTGTAATGGACGTTTGGTATTCCTTTGCTCGTGCTGACACCTGGGACAAAGCAAGTTTCGCTACCAACACCTCGAACCTCGGTTGCGCTTTCAGTTTGAACGGAAGATGGAATGACGGTGGTTTTTTATGAGGTGAAGGGATATCCTTTTGGAAGTATCTGGAAAATCCATCCTCGAACTCCTCAGCTAAGGGTGCGTCATTGTAATTCAAAGTTGCAACCGTCTGTACATCGTTATTATTGCTTTCGAAGTATGCGAATAACAAGGTCTTCAGGAACTCCATCGCGCCAGTGGCGTCGGTAAGGATGTGCGAGAACTCAACACTTAAGCGTTTTCCTTTCGCAAGGACGCGGAATATCAGCTGCCCTTTCGCAAAGCTTCTACAGGGGACTGTCAGATCAGGGACCAGAGGAATTCGTTCGTCATTGGATTCCAGGTAATACCAAAAAAATCCTTTCCTTGGCTTCACTTTATAATACGGAAACCTCCGCTCAATTTTTTGAATGGCGGAAAGAAGAGGCTTGATCCTGAGTCTTTCTTTTAGAACACATGATAATCGGAAAACAGCGGTAAGTTCCTCATTTTGTACTGCGGGGTAAATTTTGGCCGCATTGTCTAGCGACATCCAGAACACCTGATCCTTATTAACGTGAACAGCTTCGTTATAAGAAATATACCGCTCTCTGTCATTCATCGATTAAAAATTCAATGTTTGAAAGATTCGCCATGCCGTTACACGCCGGTGCCCTCTACATTAACGTTGTATGAGAAACTCTGTCCCTTGCGCCAGCCCTTCCATCCAGATTCCCATCGTGCCGCAATTTACACACACGATCGTCTCTCTATAGTGCACTTTTCAAAAATAAGCGGTGCATAGCTGCCGATGCATTCAACATCAGGCTATTTCCCTGTGACATGGACCTGTGCGCAGGTCTTTGATCCAATTAGGAGTGTGACAACGATCAACGGATATTTAGCGTCGACGCTTTCATTGGTTATAAACCAGCATTTGGGGCCTGATACCCATGCTTAAGCAGAACTGATGATTCAGTGTCTAATTATCATCCGATACACCTCTTGCTTTTGCCGCTTTTGCGGCCTGCTTGTCGGCCTTATTTCTTGCTTTCTGTGCTTTTTTCTCTGATTTGTAGGCATTTTTCGACTCTTTGGCTGCATCATTGGCGTCGCGTTCTACTTTTTGTGCGTCATTTGCCTTTGCCTTCGTGTCAGCTTTTTGCGATTTGAGGTCTGAAAGGTTTTCGGCGTCCTTTTTATCCTGAGTCTTCACCGCCTCGTCGCTCGTCTTTTTGCGTTCCTGGGCGTCATAAACACGAACCATGCTGTCAATTCGCGCATTCACCTGGGGATTCGAACTCTCCGGGGACTGGGCCATTGCACTATTCGTCAGGAGGAAACACAATCCAAGTAACATGAAGGGATACATTAGTCTATTTATTTTCATTTTGGTTGGTATACATATGAGCAGTACCGGTGAGAAAACATACCTGTAAGGATTAACGTTGCATTATTTCCAGTTATTAAAAATATAGTTTCGAGTCCCAAAGTTAAGCACCAGGAAGCTGCGCTAATGTTCGTTTATCCGTCAGAAAAAATGGGACAAGGAAGGAATGGAAAAGTAAAGTCCTCATTCTACGGTAATAGGGCACCTTGTAACGCTTCGAGTGAGAACATCTGATCAATGATCCAATGAGGAACTACCGGTAACTCCGACAATTGATTTAATTTCACTTAGGTGATTTAGCTCGCGAAGGCAAACAAAAAAAGCGATAGGTGAGCCCACCCC
>DASVBA010000230.1:0-6422 GCA_036376095.1 Chryseolinea sp. | reverse complement strand
AATCTATACCGTTTGTCCATCTACTTTTATCTGCATTTCCAGTACAATGGATTTTTCTTCTTTGGCGTTCTTAGCTTGTTCGTCAATCTTTTAGAAAGAAGTTTATCGAAATCGCAAATTGACACCATAGGGCTTGCCTGCCAGCTACTTGCAGCGGCTTGTATTCCGGCATTTTTACTAAGTACACTTTGGGCAAAGCCAGGAATCGACTACAATATCCTCGGGGGATTCGCGGCCGTAGTGCAACTGGGCTCGCTCGTGATCTTTTCGATTCCCCTTCGTAAGTTTTTCAGGGTAAACCCGGATTACTTCAGACCTGGCGTCAAACTGCTTCTGCTCTTTATTTATACTGCCCTTGTGCTGAAGTTTCTGTTACAATTGTTTTCTGCCGATCCTGGCCTCGCGGAAGTTATAAATGATAACAGGTCGCTTGTTATTGCATACCTGCACCTGGTATTGGTTGGCATTATTTCACTGTTCCTGCTGGCATGGCTTATCCAGAAAGGAGTGATTGCCAGCGTTTGGGCAATTTCGCTTTTCCTGGTTGCTTTCGTGGGGTCTGAATTCATCCTGTTCGTTTTTCCATGGAATGAAGGATTTTTGAATGCGGATCCGATAATCCTTCAGTATATCATTCTAGTGCTCTCTGGTCTTATGGCAACTGCCGTTTTTGTTTTACTTCAGGCCCAACGAAAGAATTCTTAATAGCACTATTCAAATAACGTTGACAAACTGATTTAAATCATTTTTCAAGTATGATTTAGATCATACAGCATCGACCGCCCGACAGGTACTTTTAGCCTCTAATAAGGGCAAAACTCTTTTGCTCAACACAAACTCGAAAAAACTATGAAAAAGTCAATTGCATTGCTGATTGTAGGCACAGTGTTGTTCGCCTGTGCGCCCGACAAACCGAAAGAAAATGCCGAAAGCGACGCTTATGAAATGGCTGAACCCGAGAATAAAGCAGAGGCGGGCAAAGGCGTCGGGCAAATCACAGAGGTTACTCTTAATTCTCCCCTGGAGCAGGAAAGGATTGGGAGAGGGAAAGCAATTTATGAGATGAAATGCTCTGCATGTCACAAATTAACCGATCAGCGTGTCGTTGGTCCAGGATGGAAAGATGTAACAAAGAGAAGGAAGCCTGAGTGGATCATGAACATGGTCGTCAATGTTGATATGATGCTTGAGCAGGACGCTGAAGCACAAAAACTTCTTGAACTCTGTCTGACGAGAATGCCTAATCAGAATGTGAGCGTGGGGGACGCCAGAGATATCCTTGAATTCATGAGACAAAATGACGGCGAAAAATAAAATCAAATCAAATCTTAACCCACAGTAAAATCATATCAAAAATGAAAAAAATAAAGAATCTTTTATGCGGGATTGCTGCCATTACGGTAGCCATCTCGGTATCCAGTTGCCGGCCATCAGGACCTGATCAGGCGATTACTGGTGATGCTGCGACCAGGGCATACGTTGCACCTGGCAAGTACGATGAGTTTTACAACATCGTCTCTGGAGGCTTTAATGGACAGATCGGAATTTACGGTCTTCCGTCGGGCCGGTTGTTTAAGATCATTCCCGTTTTTTCCACTTTTCCCGAAAATGGCTACGGATACAGTGAGGAAAGTAAACCGATGCTGAATACGGCAAATGGATTTGTTCCGTGGGACGATCTCCACCACATCTCTTTGTCAACCACGAATGGTGAACACGATGGCCGATGGGCATTTGCCAACGGTAACAATACGCCAAGGGTTGCCAGAGTTGACCTTCGTACGTTCAAGACGGTTGAAATAATCGAGTTGCCAAACAGCGGCGGCAATCACTCATCACCATACATCACGGAAAACACGGAATATGTCGTCGCCAGTACCCGCTTTAGTGTTCCTATCGGCAACAATACGGATGTTCCCATCAGTTCTTTCAAAGAGAATTTTAAAGGAACAGTAAGTTTTATCAAGGTCGATACGTCAGGGCATATGAAGATAGCCTTTCAGTTGGTAACACCAGGTGTGAGTTTTGACCTGGCACGGGCCGGCAAAGGTCCATCTCATGGATGGTTCTTTTTCTCATGCTATAATACAGAGCAGGCTTATACGCTGCTGGAAGTGAACGCCTCACAAAAGGACAAAGACTTCATTATGGCTGTTAACTGGAAAAAGGCGGAAGAATATATCAAGGCAGGAAAAGGGAAGACGGTTAAGTCAAAGTATGCTCACAACAGCCTGAACGAATCAACACACATGGCGACTTCAGAGATCCTCGAGGAAGTATTACAGCTTGATCCCGTTGAATTGAAGGATATCATTTACTTCATTCCTTGCCCAAAATCTCCCCATGGTTGCGACGTAGATCCATCGGGAGAATACATTGTTGGCAGCGGTAAGCTTGCAGCTCTTATTCCCGTGTTCTCGTTCACGAAGTTCCAGCAAGCGATCGCAAACAAAGAATTTGAAGGCGAATTTGCAGGTATTCCCGTAATAAAGTACGAGTCAGCGTTACACGGTGAAGTTAAGAAACCAGGACTCGGCCCTTTGCATACCGAATTTGATGCCAACGGAAATGCCTACACTTCAATGTTCGTTTCTTCCGAGATCGTAAAGTGGAATGTGAAAGACCTCACAGTGCTTGATCGCGTTCCAACCTACTATTCAATTGGTCACTTGTGCGTTCCTGGTGGTCCAACCAAAAAACCCCATGGCAAATATGTTATTGCATACAATAAGATCACCAAGGACAGATACCTGCCTACTGGCCCTGAGCTAACCCAATCAGCGCAGCTGTATGACATCACGGGAGATAAGATGAAACTTATTCTGGATTTCCCAACTACCGGTGAACCTCACTACGCTGAAGCAATTCCCGCTGAACTGCTGATGCCTAAGTCGACAAAGATCTACAAGCTCGAGGACAACAAACACCCCTACGCGGCATTAGGAGAAGCCAAAACCAAAGTTGAAAGAAAAGGGAATCAGGTCCATGTTTACATGACTGCAATTCGCTCGCACTTAACTCCCGATAACATTGAAGGCATCAAGCTGGGCGATGACGTTTACTTCCATGTCACGAATCTGGAACAGGATTGGGACGTTCCGCACGGGTTTGCTATCAAAGGAGCAAACAATGCAGAGATCCTCGTGATGCCGGGTGAAACACAAACATTAAAATGGAAAGCTGACAGAGTGGGCGTGTTCCCGTTCTATTGCACGGACTTCTGTTCTGCACTTCACCAGGAAATGCAAGGCTATGCAAGAGTATCTGCTCCAGGGAATAACGTTCCTATAAAATATTCAACCGGGGAAACCGATGATCAGACAAACGGCGCTGGTCAATAAGGTTGGATTCATAGTTTAAAGGTTGAAAGGGCCCCATCGAAAGGTGGGGCCTGATCAAACCACAAGGATGATGAAAAAACTGCGACCATATTCCCGCCTGGCCATAGCCGTATCTGCTCTCTTGCTGATATCTGCATACTACGTCCCGATCTGGCAAATCCTTATGTGGGCCCCGCAATATCCGGAAGGCCTGGACATGAAGATATGGATTGACGATATAACCGGCGATGTAAAGATCATCAGCGCGCTGAATCACTACATCGGCATGAAGCACATCGAAGTAAGTATGTTTCCAGAATTTGGTTATATGATTTATATCGTGGCAGGCGTAATTGGGTTCGGACTCATAGCTGCGTTGGTTAACCGGCGATTCATGCTCATTGCTTACACCGTAGTAATTTTAGCCTGCGGAATCGCTGCACTGGCAGACCTGTATTTATGGGGCTACGATTATGGCCACAACCTGGACCCAAAGGCACCAATCATTGTTCCTGGCATGTCATATCAACCTCCGCTGATCGGAACCAAACAACTTTTAAATTTCACGGCCTTCTCCGGTCCAGATGTCGGCGCATGGATATTTCTAACCTCCGGACTACTCGCCATTGGTGCGTTAGTGTTTGAATTTTACAAAGTAAAGGCAAAGAAAGAGCTGGTTACCGCTATGGTCATTGGAACTTGTCTGCTTATGACTTCCTGCTCAGTTGAACCGGAGCCATTACAGTATGGTAAGGACGCCTGCTACGTGTGCAAAATGACGCTCATGGACAACAAATTCGGAGCTGAAGTAGTATCCACAAAAGGAAAAGTATTCAAGTTTGACGATACGAATTGCCTTGTCAATTTTCTGAACACCGGTTTTGTACCCGACAAGGAAATCGCTCATTGTCTGATCACTGATTTCGCGTCACCTGGAATACTCATCGATGCAAAAACGGCTTCTTATGTCAAGTCCGAAAAGATCAAGACCCCCATGGCCAGTCACATTGCCGCCTTCCAGAACAAAATCAGCCTGGAAAGTCAAAATGACTCGTGGAAAGGTATTGAGCTAAGCTGGGGTGAACTAATAACAGAATTCAAGTAACCGGCGTGGATAATCCTTGTAGCACTACAAAATGAAAACCCTCGCTCTATCGATAGTATTGATTGCGTTCAGCCTGCATGGATGGTGTAGAACAATTGTCGTTAGCAAGGACGGAAAAATTAAAAGCGTAAAAACTGCCGTACAGACCGCCAGCCATGGAGATACGATCCTGGTTAAGCCTGGCATCTATAAAGAAGGCAACATCATCATCGAGAAAAGCATCGTCATCATAGGAGAATCGCTTCCCCTGCTGGATGGAGAGGACAAGTACGAAATATTTACGCTTCATGCCCATAACGTTACGATCAAAGGACTGAAGTTCGCAAGGACGGGGATCGCAAGCATCCAGGACCTTGCAGCCATCAAAGTACTGGATTCAAAATATGTACGGATCCTGGACAATCACTTCGAAGACACTTTTTTCGGAATTCATATCTCGAACTCTTCCAATATTTGGATTGAAAATAACGAACTGAACGCTCAGGCAGAAGCCGAACATCAGATAGGCAACGGAATTCATTTGTGGAAATGTCATCACATTACCGTCCATAACAACATTGTACGCGGCCATAGAGACGGCATATACTTTGAGTTTGTAACAAATTCACTGATCACCGACAACTATAGTGAGGGGACCGCGCGTTACGGCCTGCATTTTATGTTCTCGCATAACAACGAGTACAGAAACAATACATTCATCAACAACGGTGCCGGTGTCGCTGTTATGTACACTACCGGAGTGAAAATGATCGACAATACGTTTCAAATGAATTGGGGATCGTCAGCTTACGGTCTGTTGTTAAAGGACATTCGTGACAGCGAGGTCAGGAACAACAGGTTTATCCAAAACAGTGTCGGCATCTTTATGGAAGGATCAAGCCGCATACGATTCACGGAAAATACTTTTGAAAGAAATGGATATGCGGTCAGGCTCCAGGCAAGCTGTGACGACAATACTTTTATCAGCAACAATTTCAAGGGCAATACTTTCGATCTCGCAACCAATGGAACACTGGTGCTTAACAAGGTTGAGGGCAACTACTGGGACAAATACGAAGGCTATGACCTGGATAAGAACCTCATCGGTGACGTGCCCTTTCATCCAGTGAGCTTGTATTCGATGGTAGTTGAGCAGATGCCGGCGGCTGTTCTCTTGTGGCGCAGCTTTTTGGTGCTGCTTATGGATCGTGCTGAAAAAGCAATCCCGGCAATTACGCCTGAAAATTTAAAGGATAACACCCCCTTAATGAAACCCTATGATCTCAATTCGAAATCTAAATAAGAACTTCGGAAAGTTAGGCGTGCTTCAAGATGTCAACCTCGAACTGCTAAAAGGCAAATCGTATGCACTGGTTGGTCCAAACGGTTCGGGAAAGACCACGCTTATCAAGAGTATCCTTGGTATGGTGCTCCCTTCTTCCGGCTCTATTCTTTTCGATCAGCACGATATCAAAAACAGCTGGAGATATCGTGAGCACATCGGCTACATGCCACAGATTGGAAGGTACCCCGAGAATATGACCATTGGTCAACTGATCGATATGATGAAAAATATCCGCAGGAACGTTACGAAATTCGACGAGGATCTCATCGACGCATTCAAGCTTTATAAAATTTATGACAAGCGAATGCATACTCTGTCCGGTGGAACCCGCCAGAAGGTGAGCGCCGCTCTGGCATTTCTGTTCCATTCACCCGTGCTGATCCTTGATGAACCGACCGCTGGCCTGGATCCTGTTTCCGTCGAAATCTTTAAAGAAAAGATCATTGAGGAAAAGCATAATGGAAAGCTTACTATCATTTCTTCTCACATCCTCAGTGACCTCGATGAATTGACCACCGACATGATCTACCTGTTTGAGGGAAAAGTTCATTTCAACAACTCAATCGCATCTTTAAAAGAGGAAACCAGCGAGCAAAAGCTCGGAAAAGCAATTGCTACCATGATCAGTCAAAAGCAACTCGTCGACTCCTTAAAACACTAACATGAGCAGAAT
>DASVBA010000222.1:0-4673 GCA_036376095.1 Chryseolinea sp. | reverse complement strand
CTCGTGGCACGTGTTTTTATTTATGCGAGCGTCGAAGCAGGTTTGCGGGATGTCGGTATGATGGATGTTGTACTGTGCCGTTAACGGGCAACATTCCAGCGAACAACCTTTTCAAGCTTGGGTTGTGATTTGATCCTGATCTTTCCGCTTTCGATTTCGATAAGTCCCTCGTCTTTAAAATCAGAAAGTACCCTTATCACCGATTCTGCTGCCGTACCAACCATTTTGGCAAGGTCATCACGTGAGATCTGAATGTTCTCATTGTTGTCCTTAAGCTGCATTGCTTTTAGCAACGCTTCAGCTGTGCGCTGTCGCACGGAATTATAGGCGAGGTTCACAAGCTGATTTTCCTTTTCCACGACGTTTTTGCATAACATCGAAATAAACGTTGTGGAGACTTCCGGGCTTTGCAACAGGGTGAGGAAATCGTGCTTTGGAATTACGGTAAGGGTTGTGTCCTGTATCGCCACCGCGGATGCAGTGTAAGTTGTTCCCTGAAGGATTGGTTCGAATCCAAAGAAATCGTTTGGGTTGACGAGCGAAATAATGAGTTCCTTTCCATCGGGATGCGATTTAAAGATCTTCACGCTTCCGGATTTGACGAAAAAGATGTTCAACGGGGCGTCACCCTCGGAAAAGATTTCGCTTTTCTTTTTAAACACCTTTACTTTCTTGTCTTTCCCCAGGTCGTTCAGGCTCAGCACATGTCGGGCGTCCCGGATAAAGTTGTCCAACCCTTCAGCGCTCGCCTCATAGAGCTTTTGTTGCATAGCGTTCTTTCTCAGTCGCGCTTCGATGGCGTTAAGCAGCTCTGTGTCGTCGAAAGGTTTTGTCAGGTAATCGTCAGCGCCCAGGTTCATTCCTTTCCTGATGTCGGTTTTTTCCGTTTTAGCGGTAAGGAATATAAATGGAATACCTGCAGTTTCATCGTTTTTACTGAGGATGTGAAGCACTCCGTAGCCGTCAAGCTCCGGCATCATAATGTCACAAATGATGAGGTCGGGTTTACCCTTTTGGGCAATTTCAACGCCTTCCTTACCGTTGACTGCGGTTTTTACATCATACCCTGCCAAGTCGAGAATTTCGGCGGTGTTCTCTCTGACTTCCAGGTTGTCTTCGATCAACAAAATTTTCTTTTTCATTATGGTCGGCGATTATTAGGAACGGGAATCATTACATTGAAGGTACTACCCTCACCATATTTGCTTGTAAATTTTATATTACCATCTAACAAGTCCAAATAGCGTTTTACGATGTTCAGTCCAAGACCTGTACCCTGAACGTTACCTGCGTTACTTGCACGGAAGAACCGGTCGAACATGTGTTTCTGATCTTCATCCGGAATCCCGATACCTTCATCACGAACATCAAATGATACTGACCCGCTGTCTTCGTAACAGTCAATGTAGATCGGTTTGTTTATATCGGAATACTTACTTGCATTCGTGATCAAATTAAAAAGAATGTTTCGTAGTATCCTTGCATCACTTTGCAATTCTGCATTTTTCAAATTACAACTCACGATCAGTCTTTGCCCTTCTTTTAACGTGCTGCCTACCTCTTCAGCGATTTCATTCAGAAAGACTTTAGTGTCTATAGATTCAAGCACCACATCCACCTTGCCTTCTTCCAGCTTGCCCAAAGAGAGGAAGTCATTGAGAATTCCAGTTAGCTGATTGACCGAAGTCTTTATTCGTTGTATATGTTTTTCTATTTTTTCAGGTTCATTTCTGTCAACATATTGCTTGATTAAAGCCGCTGAACTCAGAACGGCGCTTAATGGTGTCCGGAATTCGTGCGAGGCGATCGAAACAAATCTTGACTTGAGCTCATTGAGTTCCATTTCCCGTTCAAGGGACAGCCTGACTTCTTCTTCTGCTTTTTTCCTTTCGATAACCTCTTCTTCAAGCTTCAGGATCGTGTTGTTTAATGCCTCCGTCCTCATCTCCACTTTCTTTTCCAACTCTGCAGCATAGACTATCAGTTGCTCCTCACTGCGTTTTAATGCGTCCTCGGTCTTTTTTCTCAACGAAATGTCGCTAATAAACGCCATCACCAGTAATTCGCTCTTCACCCTGGTAAAGCTCAGCGAAATCTCCACTGGAAATTCAGTGCCGTCCTTTCTGAGGGCCCTAAGATCCCGGCCGGCACCCATCCTTCTTGGGAAAGGGTTTGAATTAAAAGCCTTCCGGAAATTCACGTGATCCATTCGGTATCTCGTTGGCAGCAGGGTCTCCATTGGGACATTCGTTAGCTCATTGTTGCCATACCCGAAGAGTTGCTCGGCAACCGGGTTCGCTACGACGATTTTTCCTCTCGAGTCCACCATGATAATACCTTCCGACATGCTTTGGAATATTTCTCGAAAGGCCTCATTGGTAAGCAAACCTACATCGGGGGTGCTCATGTACTGCAATTTTAGTGTTCTATGGACGGCTAGTTATGACAAAAATCAGGCTTTTCATTGACTTTTTCCCACAAATTAAAGCGGCCAATAGCCGTACGTTCGTCACACTTTAATCCTTTTTCCGTCAACATATGGGCAAGAACATCCTCTGCACGACCGACTTTTCCGAGGGCTCAAAACGAGCATTAGAATGGGCAGTAAACTTTTCGAAGGAAGAAGGGTTAGCCCTTACGATCCTTTATACCTATCGGCTTACGAAAAATGTTGCCGTGGAACTTGTTCAGTGGAAGAAAAAGGTAGAGGAAGAAGCGAACCAGAAATTCATCGCTTTTGAAACTGAACATTTGAAAAACGTGGGGATCAAGTACGAATTCAAAATCGAGGTTGGATTTGTCGCGGACCGGATCGAAGATCACGCAAAAAAAAATAATCTCCGTTTTATCGTCATCGATAAAAGTATGTGTACCAGGAGTAAAGAGAGCTTCGAGGAGCTTCTCGAAAATATCAACGTTCCTGTGGTGATAGTTCCATTTTGAAGTTTAAGTCCACAACTCCCATTCTAACATCAGCAATGTTGACGCGTCAAAATCGAAGGGTGAAAGTCAATCCATGGTTTTGGGGAACCGCATGGACTTTCACACTAAGTTGCTTAAGCTGCATAGAGTACTTTTTGTGCTTAACGGCGCCTACGATCCATAATGGTATACCGGTGCCAAGTGCTGCGTAACCTGCAACTACGCAAATTGCGCCACCTGTGACGTCGGATTCAGTTGAATCATCCCACGAATCAGGCTCCATCGAGTTGATCACCATCACCATGCCGGTAACGGCAAGAACAGATCCAACTACCGTCAGGACAGCGCCCCCGGTCTTCATTTTCCGATACTTTTCCACCTGGGCAACGTAATCGATATTTTCGGCTGTCTCCGACTTTTGTTGTGCATATATCTGGCCGCTGGAAAGCCCGAAAACCATGCAGAAGAATACAATTTTTGTTGGCATAACGAAGTGTTTGGTGATTGTCTAAAACTCAGCATAAACCATCAATCCAATTGATACGAACCCATCATTTCGTAACATTTTTCGAGCAGGTTGTAATAGATCGTCGCTTGTTAGGATTGTAGTTATTTCTAAGCAACGTGCACCGGCTTTGCAGTTTATTAAAACTCTACACTAATCCGTAATTTCGTTTGGGACGATTAAATCCGCAATGAACATGAATAACGTGGTATTGGTAACCGGAAGCACAAGCGGCATCGGCCTTGGAATCGCCCGCGAGTTTGCCAGAGCCGGGTATGCAGTAGGTTTTCACGGACTCGAAAAAGATGGCGCAGATACGGCTTCTGCTATTGGCCGACAATTTGAAGTACCGGTTTGTTTTTCAGACTATGATGTTTCCGATGAAAATGGAGTTACAAACCTTGTGCGCGACACCGAAGCAGAGCTTGGAGTTATTGATATACTTGTCAATAATGCGGGGATTCAGCACGTATCCTCTATCGCCGAATTTGACCCGACCAGGTGGGATAATATAATTGAAGTCAATCTTTCGGCCGCGTTTCGCGCCACTAAGTTGGTGATGCCGGGTATGATCAGGAAGAAATGGGGAAGAGTAATTAACATCGCGTCCGTACATGGACTCGTCGCATCAGAGTTCAAGGCCGCTTATGTAGCGGCAAAACATGGATTGCTTGGCTTAACAAAAGTGACGGCGCTGGAAGGTGCTCCTTTTGGGATTACGGCAAATGCCATTTGTCCAGGATACGCGGATACCCCTCTCGTTCAACAACAAATTTCCGATCAGGCTAAAGTTCATGGCATTTCGGAAGACGACGTGATCGAAAAGGTTATGCTGATAAAGCAACCCATCAAAAAGTTTGTCAGACCCGACTCCATCGGTGCATTGTGCGTCTTCCTCGCTTCAGAACACGGAGAACTGATCACCGGAGCAGCAATACCAATTGATGGCGGGTGGAGCGCACAGTGAGGTTGTGTGCAGTGGGCAAATGTTTGGCATTGGTATCCGTTATCCGTTATCCGTTATTCGTTATTCGTTATCTGTTAATCGTGGGTAGAGGCTGCAACTGGTAACCAACCTGCAAAGCATTGAAAGTTATCGACGAGCTTCCCGAGCTCTGGTTTCGACATTCTGATTTCAAAAGATGTCGATCAGATGGTAATAAAGACAGAATTTGTTGATGTGTTATCCGAAATGTTCCTCAAAATATCCATGCCAATCCTTTGGCGCCTTCGTGGTTCACACCCA
>DASVBA010000205.1:0-7422 GCA_036376095.1 Chryseolinea sp. | reverse complement strand
CGATATTGATGATGTTCTGAGTTCCTCGGGTATTCGCGCTGTAGTATTCAGCCGTCGTCCCGTTAAGGTCCGTGACCGCGGCAAGATGCACAATGATATCAGGATCGAACTTGAGGATTTCCGATTCAATCGATGGGTAGTCAAGAATGTCAACTTGCTTCCAACAGGCAGTGTGTTCGGTCTTCAAGGGCTGAGAGGCATCTAAGTTTAACACCGTAAGCCCATCTTTCAACAAGGCGTCGACAAAGTTGGTACCGATGAAACCAGAACCGCCTGTCACAAGAAACTTCTTCATTTGTCTAATTGCTTTTTATGGGTATGATCCCTATGTTGAGGGCGTCCTGTCTTTGATTGGTTTTGCAGGAGTTCCGACGCAGATCTTGCCTCCTGGTAAGTCTTTAAGAACGCTACTGCGGGCACTCACGATCGTACCTTTCCCGATAGTTACGCCTGGAGCGATATAAACATCGTTCGTGATCCAACATTCGTCTTCGATGACTACTGGTTTTGAAAATATATCGAACGTTTTTTTGTTGTACTCATGGCCCCCTGTATTAACGTATACGCTATGCGCTATTGCCACATGACTTCCGATTGTTATGTTTCCAAGGCTATATAAAATACAGCTGTCACCTACCCACGAATAATCGCCGATCTTTACTTTCCAGGGGTAAGTCACCTGGACGGTTGATCTTATCTTCACCTTTTTACCAATTTGTGCGCCAAAAAGTCTGAGAAGAAGAGCTCTCCACTCATAAAGAAATTGTGGAGACCATGCAAATAGTGTTCCCTGTAGAATCCACCACAACTGTACTGCTATTTTGGATTTACCGCGGAAAGAACCCGGGACTTTAAAAATGCTGAGGTCCTGATATTCCATGCTATCGGGTTATTTCGGTTTGAAAGGTTTCTAACAATCGCGAGGCTGCAGGCTCAATAGCATAAAGGTCTTCAAAACACTGTCGCGCCATCGCGTACATTTCCTGCTTTGCATAGGCGTCTAATTCGTTCCATCTTGTTAGCAATTCGCCTGTTCCCGCTTCAGTGTTGCTGGCAACTATTCCGGCTCCCGCCGCTTTTATTTCCCGCCAAATATTCACCTGGTTTGAAATTAATACGGGTTTGCCGCAGGCCAAAGCTTCTACCACAGCAATTCCAAAATTTTCTTGATGGCTTGGCAAAATAAATGACTCGCAGCCATAAAAGGCTCCCCATTTCGAATCACCAGAAAGCATTCCGGCAAAGTAGACGGAGTCCTCGAGATGATTGACTTTCACGAGCTGCCTCAGCTTTTCGCCGTAAGGAGTTTCCATGCCTGGTCCGGCAATTATCAGAGCTGGAGAACCAGTCCTGCGAGTCTTCGCATAAGCTTTGAGCAATAGATCGACACCTTTTTTTTCGTGAACTCTGCTTAAGAAAAGAATGTATGGTTTGCCGGCGACCTCCGGGCATTGTTTTAAAAAGGCGTCCTTCATTACCGGCGTGAATGCTGGTGGCTCCTGGATGCCATAACCTACGTTTAATTCCCGCTTAGGATGATATGGTCGAAATGGCTCACGGGCAAGCAGCAGCTCCGCTTCGCAAGTAAAGAGCATACCATCTGCTTCATTGACCAGCTTTTGTTCGATCAGTTTCCAATAGAACCAATTTCTAAGCGCTTTCAATTTACGATCGGGTGCCCGTTGGAAGTATGGGTCCAGCATCCCGTGTGGCATAACGAATAGTTTTGGGAGAGGCTTTGAACGATTCGAAGCATTCCTGTACTGTCTGATCGCTTTTCCTGTTGCATGGCTGTAGTACAGCCACAGGCCGTGAACAATCACTATATCGAATCGACTGAAATTATCAAGGAGCCAGGGAGTGAGGCGTGAACCATATCTCCAGGGACCTTTTGAAGGGCCCAGCGCGTGTGTTTGAAACGGGTCTCGCGCAATGAATGGAGCGGATGGATCGTCCAGAGTCACAACCTCGTTTTCAACTCCAAGTTTCTTCAGAGCTGGAATACTGTTTCTGATTCCCTGGCAAGGACCTCCATGAGCAGGGTCCATGCTTCCTATGACGCGCAAGATTTTCATTTGGGAGAGTTCCGTTCTGAATTTGATCGATTAAGCGACGGAAGCTAAATCCCTCACCGTTGATTTTTGATTTATTAGCCAATGACCGAGGACGGCCCAATGCCAGACCCTTGTCCAATGGAGATTTCCTTTGTCAAAACTCGCTTTCTGATGTAACGGCTCGGCTAGACCAAGCCAGTCGGCTGCGGCTTGAACCCCTTCGTTTGTAAGCGTGCCCAAAGGCCCCTTGATCCAATCGCTCATAGGCAAGGCAAATCCTTGTTTGGGTCTGTCGTAAACATCGCGAGGCAATTCGTCTTTAAATGCTTCTACCAGTAGGGGTTTCACACCTTTTCCCATTTTGTATCGCTGCGGTAGCGTCAAGGCTTCTTCAACAAGACAATGATCCAGGAAGGGTACACGAATCTCCAGACCAACCGCCATACTCATTTGGTCGCTGTCGCGTAACAACATTGGTATCATGTATGACTGAATCTCATACCAAGAGATCAATCCTATTGTATCGAGTCCATCAGGTGGCTTCGGCATTGACGGAGTACCCTCTCCGAATCCTAAGCCACGAAGGTTTGGTATTGACGTGAACCTGCGCCGTGCAACGGTCAGCTCCGGGATACCGAAACTGCTTAGTCCTCCTAGTTTTTCTTTTAGACTTCGCGGCGCCATTCCGATCAATTGTTTGGCAATAGCTGGTGGCAAGCTTCCAAGCCATTTGATCATTGGAATATCCCGGAAGCTTGGATAACCTGCGAAAATCTCGTCACCCCCCAGGCCTGAAAGTGCAACCTTAAGACCTCTATCCGTCACCGCCTTCGAAACAATATATGTGTTAATAGCATCGACAGACGGAAGGTCAAGGCTGGCAACTGCTTCCTTTACCCATTGCAAACAGGTGTCTTCGCTAACTTCGATCTCACAGTGATCTGTTCCAGCTTTTTTTGCCACCTGACGTGCAATAGCGCGCTCGTCGAACGCTCCCTGTGGAAATCCGACAGTAAATGTTCGAAGGTTTTTCCCCAATTCTTTGCCGGCCACGAGGGTTACAATACTCGAGTCTATCCCTCCGCTTAAAAATGCTCCTACCCCTACGTCGGATATCAAGTGCTCTTTTATTGCCGTTGTAACCAACTGATTCATTCGCTTTACGGCGTCACTTTGGTTTGAGACCTTTGAAGTGGCAATATGGCGTCCAGGCCACCAGTTGCCTTTCTCCCTTGTCCCGTCCATTTTCAACTTCATCCAACCGCCAGGAGCAACTGATTCCACGCCATCAAAGATTTCACCCGTGCTTGGTATTCTGCCAAACCCAATGTATTCATTGAGAAATTGTTTGTTCGGCACAAACTCTCCTGGTTTTATCAACGCGCGTACTTCGGAAGCAAAACTGAAACAATTATCTGTTGTCTTCAACCAAAGCGGTTTAATGCCCAGTCGGTCACGAACCAGTGTTAATGAATCATCTTTATTATCGTGGATCGCAAAGGCGAACATTCCTTTGAGATGCTGAAGGCATTCGAGTCCTTTAAGTGCGAACAACTCCACCAAAGTTTCTGTGTCTGATGTTCCTCGCCATTCAACGTTATGGATCATCGGACGCAGATCCAGGTGATTGTAAACTTCCCCGTTAAAAGTGATGGTAAAGCGTCTTGTTGAATCACTCATTGGCTGGGCACCGGTGGGTGTAGGATCAAGTATGGCAAGCCGGGCATGACCGAGATAAACGTTGCCGTTCTTATTCGTCCATTCTCCATTTCCATCGGGTCCGCGGTGGGCGATTGCACTCAGTTGAGGGACTTGAGGCCCGGGAGATTTAAAAGTTAGTTGTCCAAGTATGCCGCACATTGTCTTTTTTGTTATTGTATAATATCCGCTTTTTTATCCTTTTGTGACCCCTATTTTACCAAGATTCTCTTATAAATTTCCTCGATCCGATCCAACGATCGATTCGTGTCAAATCTTTTTGCATTATCAATTCCTGCGTTAACGATTGCACTCCTTTCTGAGGGCGAAAGGGAGATCAAACCTTGTGTGACGGACGCAACCTGTGCTGCCCACTCTTTAATTTTTGACTTGTCGTGTGGCATTTTTGGAATGAGAAATCCGGCGGTTCCTGCGACTTCGGTCATAGGAGCCTCATTGGTTGTGATCACCGGACAGCCGCTTGCCATAGCTTCCGCGATCGGCCATCCAAATCCTTCACCAAGCGACGGGAATAGGAAGGCAGAAGCACCTGCGTAAGCAAGTCTCAACGTTTCGTCCTCTATCCCACTCAACCAGTGTATATCTTTTTTAAAGGGCGACTGTTCCTGTCGTGATAGTAGTTCACGTGTTGGTTCGCCGATCATCAATAACGGCAAATACTTTTGATACGTAGTACGCCAGGCATCATATATCTCTAGTACACCAGCCCTGTTTTTATACCAGGTATTTGCCCCCACGTGCAATAAATAACCGTCAGTAAGATCAAGTTTGGTTTTTTCTCCGAATCCCGCTCTTGCTTTTACTGGATCAATAGAATGAAACGGCTTGTGAAGGCCATTGTAAACAACATCAGACGCTATCGGTGGTGAAAGCACAAGTCGATGGAGGTCTTCTCTGGTCTTTTGGGAAACAGAGATAAAGTATCTGCCTTTCGAGAATCCTTTTCTAATAAGGTTCTGATACTGGCGGCCAGTCCAGCTTGTAGGATTCTCTGGTATTTCACCAAGAGCGGAGCGGAGCGCCATGAAATCGTGGCAATGTATAATATGTGGGCGATCTGCTACGATCGGCACCCACGGCCCAAGGGCCTGATCAGTAAAAACAAATAACGTATCGTCGGGATATTTCTTGAGCTTGGCTTTTACTTCACTTGGAAAAACAATGTATTGATCGATGTAGCCTAGCCATTTGCTCAATGTTGGGTGAGAATGAAGATTAAAAAAACGGGCTCTTGGTGAAAGTATTTCGACAGTGTGCCCGCGATTAGCCATTCCCTCAGCAAGCATTCTGGCAAATCGCGGCATGCTCTGTTGGCCGAGGAAACTAGGATGGGCAAAAAATACCAGGTTCATATTAGCTACACTGCTTCACGTTATCGAGTTTGAGATTGCAACACGCTTTTTTGTTCCATTACTGCGTTGAGGATTGTTCTACACACATCCTCATTCCCAACTTTGTTCGCTCTAACCCTATGCATACCAGCCAATCTGATCTTTTCCCTTGCGGTGTCATCACTTAATAATTGTTGACATACTCTGGCACATTCATTAGCATCCGACCAATACACAGCCTCAACGCCTTCCTTATACAACTGCTGATGTTCGCTCGTTCTTTCGGCGCAAAACAGCCCCCCGGCGTATGGCGTTTCTAGTGTTCGCTGGGTATGAAGATCTCTGTTGCCTTTTGAGAGCAGTCCCAGACAAATTTTAGCGCCTTGGAGTGCTGCAACATAATCACGTCCGCGCAAGGCAGGGCCGCGCCAGAATTTTTTCAGCGTTTCAAAGTGGGGACTCTTCTCCCAACGATCGCCCCATATACTGACATTAATGCCTTGTTGAATTAACGTTAACAGAAATTCATCTCTTTTTTCAAAGCGCATCCAGGTTCCTATGAACGCAACGTCAGATCGAAATTTTTCGGGGATTTCAGCTAAATCACTGTAAGGTTTGTGTACCTCCTCATCGTATGACATGAATACGCGGATCACATGTTTTGCTCCCTTCTCTTTAAACTCACCTACATTAATTTCCCGCATGACAGCACAAAGGTCATAAAACTTCAGCGCAGAGATCAAAGAATCAAAACGGCGACCATCACGCCCGCCAGTAGGGTCATCGTTATTATACAGAATGATTGGACACAAGAGACCTTTTAAAACCTTAAGTGATTCGGGGCCGAATAGCTCGCCGCTATTTACCCAAACAAAATCAGGTTTAGGCTGAGTATGGACGGCACCTTTCAGCCACTTCACAACTTTGCTATTAAGTAAGCGATAGCCGGTTCGAAAATGGATCGGTCCAAACAAACGAGATTGCAGCTCCTGGCGAAACGCCATATAAGGATCGCACACATCTACTGTATGTCCTAACCTTGCCAGTGCATTGGCCCTATGGGCCGATGTGGAGCTGGGAGCGCTATCGCCCAAATAAAGTATTCTCGCCATAATCTTGCGTTGGAATTGGATCTATGTAGTCTGAATGGGCAGTGACACGCGACGACGTCTTGAGCGCCGAAATTTTCGTGTCAATAATCGTGTGAGCTGGAACAAACCAAAATATAACACTACAAGCTGTAGCCATCCTCTGAGCAGGAAAATGGCAAGCATTGTTACACTTTCAGTTGGCAGGAACTGCCAGACAGAGGTGATCGCCAACAATCCGCACAGACTGAATTGAAGTGCAAAAGGTTCGTTTTTTTTCCCCCTATCTCTTTTGTAAAATTTATCGAAGAGTAAAAAGATGGGAATGATTAACACGCCTAGAATTAGGAGATACCACCATCCAAAAGCTGCCATTCCAGTGCCCGCAAAATGACCCGTTCTGTATCCATTTGGGAATCCCGATCCTCCTGCCAGCAAATAGATATAATCCCCGAATGACAATGAATAAATAAACTCTTTGTCCGCTTCGATATTGAGTGCGCGCATGAAGGGTTCAGGCAGTGCACATAGAAAATAATCAATTGAATAGTCTTGCATATCAGGGTCAAATGAGCCCAGCTTCTCGTACTGTATCAGCGTCATGTCGCTGAATTTAATATTAGCGAATCGAGCCGCGAAAATGTTATCCAAATAGGGTTCATCCCATTCATTGGAGGCGTCTTCACTCGCATCTTCTAAGCGACGTTGTCGAATCGCCTCCTTATCGCCGTAGGCCTCGAGTGTCAGATCAATAAGTTCCGCCGCTGTGGTTGTTTGCACTTCGCTTCTGACGATAACCATTGCCGTGCCCAGGTCAGCTATAGGTCCGGTAAGAAGCCAAAAGAGAATGCCTACGGCGATGCCGTTCCGTAACGTGAAGAACTTAGTTTTGAAAACGCCCATCAACAAGCCAAGAATATAGGCAAACGCCAATGAGGTTAATCCAAACATAAACGAACCGCGACTACTTCGGCCGATGCTCAGCGCAAACAGTAAGACTGTATAACCTAACAGAACCAAATAGAACTTCTTCGATAAAGGTTCTTTCTTGCCATAAAGTTTTCCAAGGGGGATCAGAAACGGGGCATACGAAAAGGGGATCATAGCCTGGAGGAACTTGCCGCTCGGGTCGCCGGTGACCGACCACCCGATGTCGGGATTAGTAAAAAACACATACCACTGGCCGAACATTCCGAAGGCTCCCATCATCCAAATTTGCAGGTTGCTGGG
>DASVBA010000213.1:0-8454 GCA_036376095.1 Chryseolinea sp. | reverse complement strand
AGAGCCTCCACAGCGAGTATTACATTCTTCCGGGCTTCGATTGTCCCTACATTGAGCATGTATTGCACGGGAAGATTATAAAGCCGTTTTACTTTCGCGATCTCCTCATTGGACTTCAACTTACTGAATTGAGGATGACATCCCTGATAAACCACGTCAATTTTGGAATCCGGAACACCAAGAAAGCTTATGACATCATCCGCCGTTTGCCTGCTAATAGCAATGATCCGATCAGCCGCGCGACATGCTGCCTTTACCTTCGCTGCATAGATGCGTACATCGATCGGGTTGTAAAACATCGGAAAACGGAGAAAGATCAAATCATGGACGGTCACAATCTTTCTGACACGCTGAGGCAGATTCGCGGGCAGCTCATTACTAAGTCCATGAAACACGTTAATGCCCGATACGGTAGATTCTTTTGCAATACCCCACGTTCTCCAAATGCTTCCAGCCTTGAAAAATGTGTAAAGCGATGAAGGTGTGATTACGCTGACTTCCTTACGAGCCGTGATCGTATTTATCTCGGGGTGACTGCGTTGTTTAGGAGTGTACAGCAGGTATTCATTGCCAGGCGCGTGATCCAGGAGAGCGTTTACAACAAATCTGCTGTAATTTCCAAGACCCGTGAAATTGTTAAAGAGTCTTTTGGCGTCAAAACCTATTTTCACTTAGGGAAGGTCTTTTTATAGAGCTCGATACTTTGAAGGATTATCTCCATTGCTTTCTCCTTAGATTGAAATTCATCTACGACGACCTTTTTGTTTTCCAACGTCTTATAGTTCTCAAAGAAATGCCTCAACTCTTCAAGAAGATACCGCGGCACTTTGGTCATATCCTCCACATCGCTCACGCTCACATCCTGCTCTGCAACGGCAATTATCTTATCGTCCGCTTCTCCCCGATCGATCATCCTCATTACGCCGATAACTTTTGACGGTATAAGGCAACGCGGGACTACCGTTACCGAAGTTAAGACCACGATATCCAATGGATCGTGATCTTCACCTAACGTTTGAGGAATAAATCCATAATTGAGGGGATAGTACATGGAAGCGTAGAGCACGCGATCAAGCTTAATCAGTCCGCTTTCTTTGTCTATCTCATACTTTGCACGTGAGCCTTTGGGGATCTCGATTATTCCATTCACGTGCTCCGGCGGATTTTCGCCGACAGACACTTCATGCCAGGGGTGCTTTACCATATCGATCTTTTTGAAACAATATTAAAAAAAAGCCCTCCGATTCTATAGGAGGGCCTTGCTTATTTATTATTGACGCTATTCTGTTTTCTTTTCTGGTTCCTTCTTTTCCAGCTTTCTGATTTTGTCGCCGTCCTTCAACCTTTTGGATACCGCCAGGAAAGGCCCGGATACTACTTCGGTGCTATCGGTTATTCCGGTCAGGATTTCAATGTTATCGTAATCGCTTATCCCAGTTTTGACTTCCACCATCTTTGCCTCACCGTTTACATTCACGAAGATCACGGTCTTATCTTCCTTCTTTGGTGGTTTCTTGTCGCTGTTGCCCTGACTAGTATTCTCGGCCGGAGGACCGTCATCATCATCGTCGTTGTTGTTCTCTGCGTTCTGTTGATCCTCAGGATTACGTGTGGTCACTGATGCCAGCGGCACAGATAATGCATTGTGCTTTGTGGTAGTGAGTACATCGACGCTAGCCGTCATACCGGGTCTGAAAGGGAATTTGTTTCCTTCTTTGACAAGGTCTTCATACGAAGAGCTTAAGATAAGGATGCGGACCTCAAATTCCGTAATCGCATCCGTCGAGACTTTGTCCTTCGCTGTATTGGCAATCAATGTTACTATTCCTTTAAACTCTTTGTTTTGGCTTGCATAGGCATCTACGTCGATAAGAGCAGTATCACCTACGTGAACACGCACGATGTCATTCTCATTTACGTCGACACGCACCTCCATTTTGTGCAGATCTGCTATTCGTAACATTTCCGTACCGGTCATTGTCGCGGTTCCCACCACTCGCTCGCCATTTTTTACGATCAGTTTTGATACAACGCCATCCATAGGCGAAACAACAGTAGTCTTTCTGAAGTTTTCTCGTGCCTCGCGCAAGGATGCTTCGGTGCTTTTTATTACATACCGCGCCGCTTCGACCTGTTGTTCTGACGATGAAACATCGTTCTTGGCAACTTCATAGTTTTGTGTAGCCAGCTGCCAGTCGGCGTCTGATATCACTTTTTCACCGTATAATTTTTCGTTTCGCTTGAATTCCGCTTCGGCTCTGATAAGGGTGGCTTTCGCCCTTGAAAGGGTTGCCCTTGCCTGTTCAAGATTTGCGCGCTGCTGGCTGAGACTTGCTTCCGCCTGTTCCAACCGGCTCTGCCATGTATCCGGACGGATCTTTACAAGTGTTGTGCCCCGTTTTACAGAGTCGCCCTCTTCAATAAGGAGGTCGATAATTTCTCCCGACACTTCAGGAGCAATTTTCACTTCCGTCACAGGCTGAACCGTTCCTGACGCACTGACCTTTTCAATAATAGTTACACGCTTTGCTTTGGCAAGCTCAACCTCAATCTCCTTCGGTTTCCCTATCCATCCCATTGATCTGCCAACGACGATAAAAATCAAGAGTACAACTACGGCTCCGATGAGCCAATAAATTAATGCATTAGATTTCCGTTTTTGCTTTGCCATTACGTGTGTGTATTAATATTCAATGGGTTTACCTTGATAAAAATCAAGTACTTTCTTCTTCAATATGAAATCGTATTTCGCGCGAACCAGGTCCGACTTGGCCTGAAAGAAATCGTTCTCGGCCACCTGATATTCGACGTAAGGAACAGCGCCGGCATCAAATCTCTGCTTGGTCATCCTAAATGCTTCTTCCCGGGCAGTTACCTGGCGCGTTGTAGAGTTGTAGGTCTTGGATGCCGCCAGGGCCTCGTTATAGGCTGTCTCCACCGTCTGACGCAACGTATTGTCTACTTCTTTTGCTGAGATCGTTGCTAGCTGCCGATTGATCACGGAGCGTTGGTATGCGGTGCGCGTCTGAAGCGCATTGAAAATTGGAATCGTCAAACCCAATGAAACCTGCCTGAAAATGTTATCCTCAAGTTGCTCTCGTCTGCCGTAAGTATCCACTACGGTACCCGACGGCACCAACACCGGTTCGTAAGAATACACCGGAGTACCGCCAGCTCCTCCGACAACTCCAATTTGCGGGTATGTAACTGCCGGATCGCCGCCGTCCGGGACAAAATGTGCACGATCAGAGGCGCTGGAGTAGTTACTGTTTAATGATCCGGAAAGGGTAAGGCGAGGATAAAAATTTCCGCGGGAAGCTTTAACCCCGTACTCCGCGCTTTCCACCTTCAGGCTGGCGCTCTTGATCTCAGGTAAGGTCCCCCGCGCCATTTCATAGATCTCATCGCGATCCCGATCCAAAACAAGGTCTTCAACGTTCAGGTCAGGCTCAGAAACATCCAACGGGGTGGATGCTGGTAGCTGGAGTGCCTGCTTGAGCTGCAACAAGGAAAGATTTAACGCGTTCTCCCTCGTAATAACATTTAACTCGTTGGTGGCAACCTGGGCGTCCAGATTCAGCTCATTGGATTTTGGCAGAGCTCCGGCCGCAACTTGCTTTTTCGTCCGGTCCAATTGCTGCTCACTAGAGTTCAATTGTGACTTTGCATTAGCCAGTTGCTCTTTGCTGAAGATCACGTTAAGAAACAGGGATGCAATGTTAAGTGTTAAGTCATTCTTGGCCTTCTGCAGATCTTCCAACGACGCCTGGTAATCGCGCGAGCTTTGTTTCAAAATGTTTTGTATGCGAAGGCCGTTGAAAATCGTCACCGAACTGGAAAGCCCTGGACTCAAATAATTGATCTCCTGCGTAGTGAACTGATTGGTCACCGGGTTCACGGACCGTCCCCAGTTATAACCATATGAAACGTTGGCGTTCAAATTTGGAATGAAATTCATCTTGGACTGAGTAAAGTTGACCTCATTCGCCTCGACGTTATATGTGCTTCGCTGAACGGTCAGATTGTTGGCAAGGGCGTAGTCGACACATTGTTTAAGTGTCCAGGCGGTGGTCGCGGAGTCTCCCGTTTGTTGTGACCATGCGGTGACAGAAGTTAAGGCACAAATTAAAAATGAAAGGAAAAGCTTATTGTTTTTCATAATTAACGATCAATGTCTGGTATATATGTAATCTCTTTCACCCAGCTAAGACTCTGTAAATAGCTCAATGTTACAGGCTTTATGCCGGAATCCATCTCGATCACTAGGCATGCAACATCGTTTTTGCCCCTTCTTGAGACGGACATAGTCGCTATGTTGCAGTCGTCGTGCGCTAAAACGTTGGCAATAAAGGCGACACTTCCCTTTACATCACTTGCTGTGATTATGAGCGTATGAAGGTTAGCACTGAAATCTGCTTTAAAGCCGTTGACTTCGGCAATGTTAATAAGACCTCCCCCCCTGCTCTCGCCAACAACTTCAACTTTTTTATCTCCCTTCCGAAGATTCAATTTGATGGTATTGGGGTGCATGGTCGACGCGTTCCCGATCGATTTAAATCGATACGTCAATCCCTGGTCAGTAGCCAATGTTAACGAATCTTTAATTCGCTTGTCATCTGTTTTAAAGTCAAGCAGTCCCGCTATTATAGCGCGATCACTACCATGACCTTCATAGGTTCTCGCGAAGGAGTTATAGAATGTTATCTCTGCTTCATCCGGCGAACCGCCCAATAACTTTACGGCGGCACGGGCGATTCTCACTACACCGGCGGTGTGTGAACTGGAAGGACCAATCATTACCGGCCCGATCATATCAAAAACACTGCTTTTTTCTGGCATACGGGTTTGAATACGCAATCTGTCGACAAAAAGGTCGAATTATTACAAAGAATTCCCTGCCGGTGAAAAATTTACGCTGAAAGGAAACAGTCCCAGGGGAATTCCTGATCAGACCGCAATGGGAGCTTTAATCGATGGATGAGATTGATAATTAACAATCTCAAAATCCTCAAACTGATATTCGAAAATTGAAGCCGGTCTTCTCTTGATAACTAGCTGCGGCAAAGCATAAGGCTGCCTTGAAAGCTGAAGGTTAGTTTGGTCGATATGGTTGGTGTATATATGCACGTCACCACCCGTCCAGACAAATTCACCCGGGAGCAGATCACACTGATGAGCGAACATGTGTGTCATCAGCGCATATGACGCAATATTGAATGGTACTCCAAGAAAATAATCAGCACTTCGTTGATAGAGCTGACAGGACAGTTTTCCATCCGCCACATAAAACTGAAAAAGTGCGTGACATGGAGGCAGTGCCATCTTATCAACTTCTGCCGGGTTCCATGCAGTAACAATATGTCTTCTCGAATCAGGTTTAGACTTGATCTGGTTGATTACCTGAGTGATCTGGTCGATCTGCCGCCCATCGGGTGTTGGCCAGCTCCGCCACTGATGGCCGTAAACGGGTCCAAGTTCACCATTTTCGTCCGCCCATTCGTTCCAGATTGTTACTCCGTTGTCGTTCAGGTATTTGATGTTTGTATCACCATTAAGGAACCAAAGCAACTCATATATTATAGAGCGAAGGTGGAGTTTTTTCGTCGTTACAAGCGGAAAGCCTTCTGACAGGTCAAACCTCAATTGTCTTCCAAATACGCTCAGCGTTCCTGTCCCTGTGCGGTCGCTTTTACGGGCTCCTTTGCGGAGAATTTCATCCATCAAATCGAGATATTGCTTCATTCGGGATTTCAGTTTTCGTTGCAAGTAATGCATCGCCGGCGAGAATCTCAAAAAAATAAGGCCCGGAAATTCCGAGCCCTATATTTTATACTTTAAGAATTGCCTCTTAATCAACACTGAGGTTTCGTGTTACGCCGTTCACAGTGATCACCACTGATTTATCGCATTCACCATTGCCATAGTCGATAGTAATTTCCTTAGTTCCGTCAATCACATACTTTTTGATCCCTTCAACGGCAATGCCGCAGAATCTTTTATATTTCAATGCTTTCGTTAAAGAAACAGAGTACTGGCGACCAGCTCTCGTCTTTCCACTAGCTACGCTGCTTTGGTCGATCACAAGGTAATCGTTAGCGGGATTTGCTTCTCTTATCCATGACCAGGTTATATTGGATTCGCGCTCGGCAATCGTACCGTCAGCAAGCAAAGTAGCCTTTCCATTCGCCAACACTGCATTAAATTTAGGCGCTTCGGAAGTGCTGCCTGTTACGTTTGTAAGCGTACGGGTACCTTCCAGCTTAATTCCATTGATTGTGTAATTGTCAACAGTCGTAACTACCGTTGAACCAGAAACGAAGCGTCTGCCGTTGTAAGTGAATATTACCTTACCTGTTCTGATGTTTCCTCTTAAGTCGGTACAACCAGTGGCCCCAAAGTCTACGGTAAGGACGCCTTGAGGATTGTCAAGCGTTGAATTGGCGCCAGGCGTTACGGTCACGACTATACCAGCGCAATTGAAGCGTTGATCTTCGATCGTGATTGTGGTTGCAGCTCTTCCTCCGCCATACTCAGCATCACTTGGAGCATTAATGGCAACTCCGGCCATATCATCCATATCCTGGAAATAAGAGTCAGTAATAGCCTCTTCGGTAATATCTTGCGTGTCAGAAAGTGTAAGTCGTTCCTCCTCGTTACACGAAGCAGTCAACATTACTGTGCCGATAAGCGAGAGGGCAGCGATTTTTACAAAGACATTGTGCATTTTCATGTGTGTTTTATAAGGTTTCTGGTTTAATTTCGGCCGGTTAGATTGTCCTTCCGTGTAAAGGTTTAATGACAAAGGAAATTTTTTTTGACCTTTAAGTAACTGAAACCATACTATGGTAACCACACATGTAAGATTTGCACTGCTATTTTTCCTTTTTTTGGTGGTGTTTTCCGCTGAATGTCAGGTTCTTACAAGAATTGCCAAACTGAAGTACAACGGCGGCGGCGACTGGTACGCCAATAAGACGGCGTTACCGAACCTGATAAAATTCTCGAATGCCGAAATTGGGACCAATTTGGACCCTGAAGAGGATATTGTTGAGGTCGGCAGCCGCGATATTTTCTTATACCCCTACGTATACATGACCGGCCATGGCAACGTGGTGTTCTCAGATGCTGAGGCTGCGAATTTGAGAAAGTATCTCATCGGTGGCGGCTTTCTTCATATAGATGATAATTATGGGCTCGATAAATTTGTCAGGCTGGAACTGAAAAAAGTGTTCCCGGAGCTGGAGCTTATAGAAATTCCTTTTGATCATCCCATCTATCATCAAAAGTTTGACTTCCCCAAAGGTTTGCCTAAGGTTCATGAACACGAGGGCAAGCCCGCACAAGGATTTGGTTTGATGTATCAAGGAAGGCTTATTGTTTTTTATTCTTACGAATGCGACCTCGGCAACGGTTGGGAAGACCAACGCATTCACAACGACCCGGAAGAAAAAAGAACGGAGGCACTTCGCATGGGTTGCAACATCCTGTCGTATTGTTTTACAAATTCATTCTAATCCCCAAGTTATTAGATGAGATTTCGATTTTGGTTTCCCTTTTTCTCCGGGGTGATTATTTTTCTGTTTTACTCATGCCTCAATCAGTCTCAGAAAGACGAACGGCTTGCGCGTCAGGCGTGCGCGAGTTGTCATTTGTTTCCCGAACCGGGCCTATTAGATAAGAAGGCATGGGAACATGGCGTTTTTCCTCAGATGGCATTCAGAATGGGGATGGACTACGCTCCCCTGTCGGACCTTTCGGAAGATGATCAAACTGAAGTGATGAAGACCCTTCCTCCAAATCCGATGGTCAGTAAAGAGGAGTGGGAAGCGATCAAACGGTACTATATTGATAAAGCACCGGACTCATTAGTTGCAGAAGTAAAAAGCATTTCGCAACAACTTATACAGTTCGAACCGGAGCGACGCGTGTTTGGAGAATTTCCGCTATTGACATTCGTAAAGACAGATACATTTGAAAACAAGATCTATGTCGGAAGTCGTTTGAAAAAGCTCTATCGCCTGAACGATAACTTACTCCCTGAAGATTCATTTGAACTTTCGAGTCCCCCTTCTCATATACTTTTTACAAAGCCGGACCCTGTAGTTTCATTAATGGGAATTATGGACCCCAACGACCAGGCTAAGGGTGAGCTTTCTGTTTTTCAGCTGACCTCCAAAAGTGGCACCCGGATTATTGATTCGCTAAAAAGGCCGGTTCATTTTGAAATAAAGGATTTGAATTAGGATGGCGTCGACTATTTTGTGGTCTGTGCGTTTGGAAACTACTCGGGTGCTTTGCTTGCGTTCAAGGGGACTGGTAATGGAAAATACGAAAGGTTCTTTCTGCAGAATCTACCTGGCGCGCGACGAGTAATCATCCGGGATTTTGATGGAAATGGCATGGATGACATCCTCGCGCTTATGACTCAGGGCGATGAGAGAATAATTCTCCTGT
>DASVBA010000212.1:0-9744 GCA_036376095.1 Chryseolinea sp. | reverse complement strand
ATGCTCTCACAAAACAAAGACGGCCAACAAACGGGTCAGTGGCAATCTTAAATGCAAGGCCTACAAATGGACCTTTTTCGTCAGGCTTGATCGGTACCTCCTGATCATTGTCAGGATTAGTTCCAACTATTGTATCCTTGTCCATGGGTGAAGGCAAAAGCTCCATCACATAATCAAGCATGGTTTGAACTCCCTTGTTTTTAAAGGATGAACCGCAAACCATAGGCACGATTGCCATGTTTATTGTCGCCTGTCTGAGGGCGGTCAAAATTTCTTTTTCGGAAATCGAGTTAGGATCATCGAAGAATTTCTCCAACAATGTTTCGTCGTATTCAGCCACTGACTCGAGAAGCTTTTCCCTGTACTCTCTGGCTTCTTCAACCATATCGTCTGGGATAGGCACAACTTTGTAGGTCATACCTTTATCTTCTTCGTTCCAGATAATGCCTCTGTTATTTACCAGGTCAACGACACCTTTAAAGTTTTCTTCCTCTCCAATCGGCAGCTGAAGCGCTACCGCTTTGCTACCAAGTTTTTCCTTTACTTGCTTGCAAACCCCAAGAAAATCAGATCCCGCACGGTCCATTTTATTGACGAAACCAATACGCGCGACCTTATAGTTATCTGCAAGACGCCAGTTGGTTTCTGATTGTGGCTCAACTCCATCAACGGCGCTGAACAAGAAGACAAGTCCATCGAGAACGCGAAGTGAGCGGTTAACTTCAACAGTAAAATCCACGTGGCCCGGAGTATCAATGATGTTGACATGGTAATCATTGTCCCTGTACTTCCAATAAACGGTCGTTGCAGCAGACGTGATGGTTATACCCCTCTCCTGCTCTTGCGCCATCCAGTCCATTGTCGCAGCGCCATCATGCACCTCGCCGATTTTGTGGTTCACCCCGGCATAGTACAGAATACGCTCCGTAGTGGTGGTCTTACCAGCATCAATATGCGCTGCAATACCTATGTTCCTGGTGAATTTTAAATCTCTTGCCATGTATCTGTGTGAATACTATTAAAATCTGAAATGAGAGAAAGCTTTGTTTGCTTCAGCCATACGGTGTGTATCGTCCTTCTTTTTGATAGCAGCACCTTCACCCTTCGAAGCAGCTATTATTTCAGCCGCCAGTTTATCCATCATTGTCTTTTCACCACGCTGTCTTGCATAGTCTATGAGCCACTTGATGCACAGGTTGACCTTGCGCTCAGGCCTGATTTCAACAGGAACCTGGAATGTCGCGCCGCCCACTCTCCGGCTCTTTACCTCAACTGACGGAGTCAGGTTTGCCATCGCACGTTTCCAAACTTCGAGCCCACTTTCGTTGGTCTTCTTCTCGACTTGCTCGACTGCGTCATAAAAGATGTTGTAGGCAACACTCTTCTTGCCCTCTTCCATCAGATAGTTCACAAATTTGGTCACTAGCGTATCCTGAAACTTCGGATCAGGAAGCAAGTATCTTTTCTTAGGTTTTGACTTTCTCATCTCTCGTAAGAATTATTTTTTCTTAGCGGGAGCAGCAGCAGCTGCAGCTCCAGCCTTAGGTCTTTTTGCTCCATATTTGGATCGGCTTTGCTTACGTCCATTGACACCAGCGGTATCCAATGCGCCGCGAATGATGTGATAACGCACGCCAGGAAGATCCTTCACCCTACCACCGCGGATCAACACGATTGAGTGCTCTTGCAGGTTGTGGCCTTCGCCCGGAATGTAGGCGTTCACTTCCTTACTGTTTGTGAGACGCACCCTTGCCACTTTCCGCATAGCTGAATTTGGCTTCTTTGGAGTTGTTGTGTATACACGGGTGCATACTCCCCTGCGCTGAGGGCAGGAATCCAGGGCTGGAGACTTTGACTTAAACGTCAATTTCTTCCTTCCCTTTCTTACAAGTTGTTGAATGGTAGGCATTTATATTTTACTTTATAAACCTTTCAAAAATTAGGACTGCAAAGGTATTTAAAGGCAGACAGCTTGCAAAGCGTTTTCAAAGATTTTGGTTAACACGCGTGCTTTATGTTTGATCCAAAGCCCAGGGAATAGTGCTAAAACGTATAAAAACGGCGTTTTTGATCAAAAATGTGGATTGGGTGATAGAAGTTAAGCGCTGACAGATCTACGCTTCCCCAATAGTACCCCCAAAGTTTATGGGAAATTTGGGCAGATCCTCAGTCCTTTTAATCGGCCCAAAGCTGCTTTCGTACTTCTCGATATTGTCTTTAAGGGCTAGCAAAAAGCGCTTGGCGTGCTCAGGGGTGATCACGATGCGCGACTTAACTTTAGCCTTCGGCACGCCGGGCATCAGTCGAATAAAGTCGATAACGAACTCACTGTTCGAATGAGCGATCATCGCGAGGTTAGAATATATACCCTCTGCAATTTCCTCTGAAAGCTCAATATTGATCTGATTCTGAGCCTGAGGTTTGTTCTTTATGTCTTCTGCCATAGTGCACTTTTATAAAAAAGGGTTGACTCCTTCCGAAATCAACCCTTATGTTTCATATCTAGACTAATCTTGAAGCTCTTTCTCCCGGTCGCGGGTTCTTTCCGTCGACGCAGCGCTCTCATCGTACTCATCTTTGTGGGTAACAATGACATCGTTGTATTTCCTTTGACCCGTTCCGGCCGGAATGAGATGTCCGACGATAACGTTCTCCTTCAATCCCATTAACCAATCGGTTTTTCCACGAATAGCAGCTTCACTCAACACCTTCGTTGTCTCCTGGAATGATGCGGCCGACAGCCAGCTTTCAGTCTTCAATGAGGCCTGAGTAATTCCCTGCAACGTCGGTCTGGAAACCGCAGGCATCGCATCGCGAACTTCCACAAGTTTTTGATCCTTCCTGCGAAGAACAGAATTCTCATCCCGGAACTCGCGGCCTGTTATGATCTGTCCCGGCTTCAGATTCGCTGAGTCGCCGGCATCGATAACTACTTTCTTGTCGAGTATTGCGTCGTTGTCCTCTCTGAATTGAAGTTTGTCGACATACTCGTTAGTAAGGAAGCTGGTATCTCCCGGATCGATAATCTCAACTTTCTGCATCATCTGGCTAACGATCGCTTCAATGTGTTTGTCATTGATCTTCACACCTTGCAACCTGTAAACCTCCTGGATCTCGTTAACAAGATACTCCTGAACGGCGGTCGGACCTTTTATTGAAAGGATGTCAGAAGGAGTAATCGATCCGTCCGACAACGGCTGGCCTGCACGTACAAAGTCATTATCCTGCACCAGAATGTGTTTAGACAGCGGTACGAGGTAACGCTTCTGAACACCATCACGTGATTCTATAAATATTTCGCGATTACCGCGCTTAATACCGCCATAAGTAACAACACCGTCAATCTCGCTGACCACCGCTGGGTTCGAAGGATTACGTGCTTCAAACAATTCAGTTACCCGGGGAAGACCACCAGTGATGTCGCGAGACTTACCCATTGTACGAGGGATCTTAGCAAGCACCTGGCCCGCCTTGATCTTATCTCCAGCGTCAACTGCAAGGTGAGCGCCTACGGGAATGTTATATCCTTTCGTGTCAGTCTTGCCTTTAACTATGATCGCAGGGTTCTTGGTCTTATCGCGCGTGTCCGTGATAACTTTTTCACGGTGACCGGTTTGCTCGTCAGATTCTTCCTTATAAGTCACGCCCTCAATGATCGCTTCGTACTCAATCGTTCCATCAAATTCCGAAAGGATAACAGCGTTGTAAGGATCCCAGTAGCAAAGCTCATCTCCTTTTTCAACTTTCTGGCCGTCTTTCACTTTAATAAAAGCACCATAGGGTACGTGGTTAGTGATAAGTACCCGGCTCTTCTCCTTATCCAGAATCCTGATCTCACCGGTACGTCCCATCACTACCTGTGCAGGTTTACCGTCACGATCCGTTGTCTCGATCACACGGATACCTTCGAATTCGAGGACCCCGTTGAACTTAGCTTTGATGTTTGCTTCAACCGCGATGTTTGACGCGGTACCCCCCACGTGGAAAGTACGAAGTGTAAGCTGCGTTCCAGGCTCACCAATGGATTGAGCTGCAATAACTCCAACTGCTTCGCCAACCTGCACCATCCTGCCGTTTGCCAGGTTACGTCCATAACATTTTGCACAGCCGCCGATACGGGACTCGCAAGTTAACAACGACCTGATCTCAACCTCCTCAATATTTGTATCCTCAATTTGTTTTGCCAATTCGTCCGTGATCTCTTCGTTTGCTTCACAGATCAACTCGTCCGTAAGAGGATCGTAAATCGCATGAACCGTTACACGTCCGACTATACGCTCTGATAGTGGTTCAACGATATCTTCATTGTCTTTTAGGGCTGTCACTTTAAGTCCGCGCAACGTGCCGCAATCTTCTTCGGTGATTACCAGGTCCTGGGCGACGTCAACTAAACGACGTGTCAGGTAACCTGCATCGGCAGTCTTCAATGCAGTATCGGCAAGACCTTTACGAGCACCGTGAGTGGAAATGAAGTACTCCAATACATCCAATCCTTCTTTAAAGTTGGAAAGGATCGGGTTTTCGATGATCGATCCCACAGAACCTGCAAGATTCTTCTGAGGTTTGGCCATCAAACCGCGCATACCGCCCAGCTGACGAATCTGTTCGCGAGAACCCCGTGCACCTGAGTGCATCATCATATATATCGAGTTGAATCCTTGCTGATCCTCCTCGAGTTGCTTCATAAGCGTATTAGTAAGCAATGTGTTCGTACGGGTCCAGATATCGATGACCTGGTTGTAACGCTCGTTATCTGTGATCAGACCCATCATGTAATTACTCCACACACCGTCAACTTCTTCCTGGGCATTTGCCACCAGTTTGGCTTTTTCATCAGGAACTTTCACATCATTTAGACCCATCGACAAGCCACCTTTGTAGGCCATCTGGAATCCCAACTCTTTGATATCGTCGAGGAACTTAGCGGCTTTCGACTGACCTGCAACCTTGTACACGTCGGCGATGATGGTTTGAAGTTTCTTCTTTGTCAACAGTTCGTCAACAAAACCTACTTCCTCAGGAACATACTGGTTAAATATTACCCGACCAGCTACCGTCTCAATCACCTTAGATTCGAGTTCACCAGTCTTCTTGTCTTTTACTTTAACTCGTACCTTCACGATGGCATGCTTCGAGAGTCTGCCTTCGTTAAAAGCGATGATCACCTCATCAGCCGAATAGTAACGTTTGCCTTCTCCGATGATGGCATGTTCGGGGGTACCTTTTCTTCCTTTTGTCAGATAGTACAAGCCCAACACCATGTCCTGTGACGGAACAGTGATAGGTGCCCCGTTGGCAGGGTTAAGTATGTTGTGCGAAGAAAGCATCAACATAGAAGCCTCCAAGATTGCTTCCTGCCCAAGTGGGACGTGAACGGCCATCTGGTCACCGTCGAAGTCAGCGTTAAATGCCGTACATACGAGAGGGTGCAATTGAATAGCTTTGCCTTCAATCAGTTTCGGTTGGAACGCCTGGATACCCAACCGGTGAAGTGTAGGAGCACGGTTAAGAAGGACAGGATGCCCTTTCAACACGTTTTCGAGAATATCCCATATAACAGGATCCTTTCTGTCGACGATCTTCTTTGCGGATTTCACTGTCTTCACAATACCTCTTTCGATGAGCTTGCGAATAATGAATGGCTTGAACAATTCCGCCGCCATATCTTTTGGAAGTCCGCATTCATGAAGTTTCAATTCAGGACCTACCACGATCACGGAACGACCAGAGTAGTCAACACGCTTACCTAAGAGGTTCTGGCGGAAGCGACCTTGCTTTCCTTTCAGCATATCGCTGAGGGATTTCAATGCACGGTTACCATCAGAACGCACCGCGTTGACTTTTCTTGAGTTATCAAAGAGCGAGTCAACAGCTTCCTGAAGCATGCGTTTCTCATTTCTGAGAATCACCTCGGGAGCTTTAATATCTATAAGTCTTTTCAGACGGTTGTTACGGATAATTACGCGGCGGTACAGATCGTTAAGATCTGATGTTGCAAAACGTCCACCATCCAACGGTACAAGCGGACGTAACTCCGGCGGAATTACGGGTACCATTTTAATTACCATCCACTCCGGCTTATTTTCAATTCTGCTTCTTGCGTCGCGGAATGCTTCAACAACCTTCAGTCTCTTTAATGCTTCAGCCTTACGTTGTTGAGATGTATCGGTCGCTGCTTGATGTCTAAGGTCGTACGAAAGTTGATCGAGCGCGATCCTGCTCAGAAGCATTTCCAGCGCGTCGGCTCCCATCTTTGCGATGAATTTCTTAGGATCATTGTCATCCAAAAGCTGGTTTTCGCGGGGAAGTTTATCGATGATGTCGAGGTATTCTTCTTCAGTCAGAAAGTCTAATCTCTTGACGCCATCTTCTTCCTTTATACCCGGCTGAATAACTACGTACCGTTCGTAGTAAATTATCTGGTCCAGCTTTTTGGTGGCTAGTCCAAGAAGGTATCCTATCTTATTTGGTAAAGAACGGAAATACCAGATATGTGCGACCGGAACAACTAGTTCAATGTGTCCCATACGTTCACGTCTCACTTTCTTCTCAGTAACTTCGACGCCGCATCGATCGCAGATAATGCCTTTGTAACGAATTCTTTTATACTTACCACAATGACATTCCCAATCCTTCACAGGTCCGAAAATCCGCTCGCAGAACAAGCCGCCCATTTCAGGCTTGTAGGTTCTGTAATTGATTGTTTCCGGTTGCGTCACTTCACCATGCGAACTCTCGAGAATTGATTCCGGAGATGCAAGGCTGATAGTGATTCTGGAAAAGTCGCTGTTGATTTTTTTATTTTTTCTGAAAGACATCTTGGTTAGTATTTAGTCTTTAGTAGTTAGTATTTAGTATTCGTCTTTAGACGGCTTAGCTTTTAGCATTGACCGTTTAAGTGACCAGTTCATTTTTTGAATCTCCGTGATCAAAGCCCTCAAAGAAGCAAGGGCAGTATCACTTAATAGATTCACCCGATTCGCGAGTATAAGTTGTGTCTCCAATTCACAGCTTGAAGCATTGGCAATTCCTATAAAATTACCGAAATCCTTCTTTGAGCTCCTCCCTGCCCCTTCTGCAATATTCGAAGCAATTGAAACTGCGCTTCGTCTGCTCTGGGCAGTGAGTCCGAATGTCTCGGATCTCGGGTAATTCTGAGTCTCATGATAAACCATAACGGCCAATTCAATCGACTTCTGCCAAACGATCAACTCCTTATAGTTGTTCATTTCTTGTTCTTAGCTTAGTCCTTAGTCAAGTAACTATTTACTGGTGTCTTAACCCAGAAGTCAGATTACTAAAAACCTGACAATCTATTACCTACTAAAGACTAAAGACTAAATACTAAGTACTGAACCTAATCCATTGTAATCTCAAGAGCCAAACCTCTTAGCTCATGAACTAACACATTGAACGATTCAGGGATGTTAGGCTTGCGCATATTCTCACCCTTGACGATCGCCTCATACGCCTTAGCACGGCCGATGACATCATCAGACTTGATGGTAAGGATCTCCTGGAGAATGTGAGAAGCACCAAACGCTTCAATTGCCCAGACCTCCATTTCACCAAAGCGCTGACCACCAAACTGTGCCTTACCACCCAGCGGCTGCTGTGTAATAAGAGAGTATGGACCGATCGAACGAGCGTGCATCTTATCGTCAACCAAGTGGCCAAGTTTCAGCATATACGCCATACCAACCGTTACAGGTTGATCGAATTTCTCTCCTGTGAGTCCGTCGTATAAATACGTACGTCCGTATTCAGGCAGGCCTGCTTCTTTAAGCTCCCGCTGCACCTGTTCGAGGGTTGCTCCATCGAAGATCGGAGTAGCATACTTCTTAGCTAGCTTATGTCCTGCCCATGCCAACACAGTCTCGTAAATCTGGCCCAGGTTCATACGCGAAGGTACGCCCAGCGGGTTCAAGCAAATGTCGACCGGTGTTCCATCCTGGAGGAATGGCATGTCTTCTTCACGCACAATACGCGCCACGACACCTTTGTTTCCGTGCCGGCCGGCCATCTTATCACCCACTTTAAGCTTGCGCTTCTTGGCAACATATACCTTAGCCAACTGGACAATTCCTGTCGGGAGCTCATCACCAACTTCTAATGTAAAGCGCTCACGCTTGAATTCGCCAGCGAATGAATTACGCTTTAACAGATAGTTCTTAACCGTCTGGCCTACGAGGTCATTTGTGTGTTCATCAGACGTCCAGTTCTCAAGACTTACATCAGCAATAAGATTTACTTCCTCTGGAACATTGTAATTGCTTTCGTCGCGGTAAATGTTCTTGTCTGGGAATAGATTACTCTCTATAACCTTTTGCGATATCTTAACACCTTTGCTGATAAGCTCATCGCCAAACTTATGCTTTACTCCATTGCTTGTCTTCCCATTCAATAGTGTTGCAAGCTTCTTGGTCATCTCGTCGCGGAGATCGCTTAGCTGCTTGCTATACTTGTTCTTCAGGGTATCAAGCTCCTTCTTCGACTTCGTGCGAACGTCTTTATCGCGCTTCGGACGGGAAAAAAGTTTAGTATCGATGACAACACCTTTCAATGATGGAGGTGCCTTAAGAGATGCATCCTTCACATCGCCGGCTTTGTCACCGAAGATCGCTCGCAACAGTTTCTCCTCAGGCGTAGGATCTGTTTCTCCCTTAGGAGTGATCTTACCGATAAGGATATCACCTTCGCGGACTTCAGCGCCGATGCGGATAATACCGTTTTCGTCGAGGTGCTTGACAGCCTCTTCGCTTACGTTCGGTATTTCGGAAGTGAGCTCTTCTTCACCTCGTTTTGTGTCCCTTACTTCAAGTTCAAATTCTTCGATGTGAATGGAAGTATAAACATCTTCGCGGACAACACGTTCAGAAATTACGATGGCATCCTCGAAGTTATATCCTTGCCAAGGCATATACGCCACCAGGAGGTTGCGACCTAACGCGAGCTCTCCATTTTGAGTTGCATAACCCTGACACAGCGGCTGACCCTTAACCACCTTGTCGCCCTTCATAACAAGCGGCGTCAGATTGATACAGGTATCTTGATTTGTTCTTCTGAATTTGATAAGACTGTATGTCTTAAACTCATTGTCAAAACTTACCAGCCGTTGCTCTTCTGATATTTCATATTTGATGGTGATCTTCTTCGCATCAACAAGCTCAACCGTACCGTTACCTTCTGCAAGGATCAGTGCGCGAGAATCAAGCGCCACCCGACCTTCGAGACCTGTTCCTACGATCGGAGCTTCCGGCCTGATGAGCGGTACAGCCTGGCGCTGCATGTTCGATCCCATTAGTGCACGGTTTGCGTCATCGTGTTCTAGGAACGGAATCATGGACGCCGCAACCGAAACGATCTGGTTGGGCGCGATATCCATATATCTGAGGTCCTTGGGCTCGACAACGGGGAAGTCCCCTTCGAAACGAGCTTTGATCTTCTCGTCCAAAAACTCTCCATTTGGCTTAAGGGCCACTTTGGCTTGAGCTATATAATGAGTATCCTCTTCTTCAGCTGTAAGGAAAATAACTGGATCCTTAACCTTTACCTTTCCATTCTCAACCTTCCGATAAGGAGTCTCGATGAATCCCATCTTATTCACCTTAGCGTGAACACAAAGAGAGGAGATCAGACCGATGTTTGGTCCTTCCGGAGTTTCAATGGTACAGAGACGGCCGTAGTGGGTGTAGTGAACGTCGCGGACTTCAAAGCCTGCACGTTCACGTGAAAGTCCACCGG
>DASVBA010000203.1:0-2949 GCA_036376095.1 Chryseolinea sp. | reverse complement strand
AGCGCTGGGGCAGCGTCTCGTCTTCGGCGGGATGTACCGCCACGCTCCGAATTATTCAGACGCGCAAAATCATGTTGCCCTAAATTTAGTCCTGTTTTCAAAAAAGAAATTCAATAGCGGCTTCGTCTCCATAGAATTCGGGATGGGATTTGATAAGCAGGATGAGGATCCGACCACTAGCAATGGAACTGCGCCTTATTTTGGTTTGTATGGTGGAAAATACTTCGGCATGGGCGATTGGCATCCGATAGTTTATACAGGGATATCAAACGTCAATGGGCCGCTCGATACGGGAGTTGGTCTTTCGTATAAAAGGGCTATCTGCGTATCAGTATCTACCGGCCTTTTTAGCCTCGGTACAGCTTGGTCGTTTCAACTTAACATTACTCCGATTTCTAAAAATAATTAAAACCCATCATAAGAATCTTCGTCACGGATTGACAAAGCGCATTCAAGAAGTTCCCGGATCTGACCTATTATAAATACTTGTCATCCATCTTTTGGGAAGTGTCCTTATTATCGCTGCGGACATTTGCGCCAGCATGCCAGGCACGATGATCAGTTTCCGTTCCAGTGTCTTTCTCACAGCCATTTCTCCTACTTCTTCGGGTGGCACAGCCATTTGCATTCCGAACCATCCCATTTTTTTCTCGGTGACCTCTCTAATACTTGCCTTCGTAAAAACCGGTCCTGGTGCAAGACAACTCACACTTATATTTTTTTTCTGCAACTGGATACGCAATGCGTAGCTAAAATACATCACCGCAGCTTTAGTTGCCGAATAGATATTCTTTGATGGTATTGGAGCAAAGCCCGCCAGACTGGATACATTTAAGATGTAAGAGGGAGCGCTTCTTTCCAATAATGGAAGTAGCAAGAGCGTCATAGCCATACAAGATCCGAGGTTAAGATTCATCATATGGCGCAGTGAATCGAGTGGTAGTGATAAATAGTCTTTCTCTCCCCCTAATCCTCCCGCGTTGCAGAGAATTTTTAAGTTGACATGTCTTTCGATACACCACTTCGCAATTTCACCCGCAGATTCCTCGCGACTCAAGTCGTGCGACATTATTTCAACTTGCACACGATAGGTAGCTTCCAGGTGTTCTTTAACAGCTGAAAGTGAGCTATAGTCCCTGGCAACCAGTATTAAATTGTAATGGCGCTTCGCTAGTGCCTTAGCAATAGCATAGCCAATCCCTTTGCTGCCGCCAGTAACCAGGGCATAAGGCAAAGAGTCGTCTACTGTCATTGAAGAGTTCATATGCAGACTTTTGAAATCATTTGTTGGAACTTACGGTCTGATCATAACTAGTCACCCAACCCACCGTAAATTCCTGCCATCCATCTGTCAGGAAGCGTACGGATTATAGTAGCGGAAATCTTAGCCAACGTTCCAGGTACGATGATCATCTTCTTTTTTAACGTTTTTTTAACTGCTTTTTCACCAACTTTTTCTGGCGGCACCGCCATTTGCATTCCAAACCACCCGAGACTTTTCTTTGTAGTCGCTTTAATACTAGGTTTAGTGAATACCGGTCCGGGTGCCAGGCAACTTACGCTTACCTTCTTCTTCTTTAACTGGACACGAAGACCATAACTAAAATAAAGCACCGCCGCTTTTGTTGCCGAGTACATGTTTTTCGCTGGAATGGGCGCAAACCCAGCCATACTCGCGACATTGAGAATGTAAGCTGGCGCATTCTTTTCTAACAAAGGAAGCAGCAAAAGGCTCATGGCCATACAGGACTCAACGTTAAGATTGACCATGTAACGCAAAGAGTCGAGTGGCAACGTCAAGTAATCTTTCTCTCCACCTAACCCCGCCACATTACAGAGGACTTTCAGCCTGATGTTTCTGGCGATACACCATTCGGAGATTTCCCGGGCGGACTCTTCCTTAGCCAAATCATACGACAGGATTTCTACATGAATGGGGTATAATGCCTCAAGTTTGTTTTTCGCAGCAACGAGGGAGTCATAACCCCGGGCTATTAAGATCAGGTTATAATTGCGTTTGGCTAACGCCGTGGCAATAGCATAACCGATGCCTTTGCTCCCACCGGCAACGAGCGCGTAGGGCAACGAATCTTTAACATTGACCGGCTGGCTGGCTATTTCAAGCGAATCACCAGGGAAAAATTGTTCATCAATACGGGCATGGACCTGTCCAATGACGAACAATGCAATTGCTAGGGCGAACGATTTTTTCATGACTACAGGTTTTTAAATCCAGTTCACTTTTTATACCAAACAGTAAGAACGTGCCTTTAGTGTCTAGTGAGAGGCACCGTACTTGTTAATCATGGGAGGAAAAAGCCGTTGGAGGAGGTGTTGACGAGCATAGATAGGAAGAGCAAGATTTTCAAAACCCTATCGGAACCGGTCACGCCGTGAACGTTGGCTACACAAGCAAGTGGTTAAGAAGGTCAACTATCCCATTGAAGAGGTTTTAATACACGGGGTTTAGCTTTCTTGCATCAAGCCACCGACATAAAGCAAGAGCATAATAAAAGTGAGCATCGCATATGACGATATCGTAAAAAGTCTGGCAGGAAAAATTTTGTTTTTCGCGAAGACTACCAAGGAAACAATTAGCGGAAGGATTGTTACAGCTATTACGAACCCAAGAGCACCGCCAACAAGAAAAATTACCTGACCTCCGATATCATCAGTCTCGTCTTTATAGTAGCCCTTGTATAAATGATATGCAATGCCAAGTATGAACGTTAGCACAATTGGAGCAATCGGTTTGTTTCTCATGATCAAATCAACATAAACTACCAAATGTTGTCAAATTCCTCCAGATAAATCTGTTGCAGTGAGTACTAGTCAGTGTGAGTGTGGCGTAGGAAAAAATGCTTTGGAATGGTGCTGATTATTAGAATCAGACTGAAATAAAGAACATCCAAACCCTTGCGGGACAATTTTCGTTCATTAACTTTGTAA
>DASVBA010000195.1:0-4620 GCA_036376095.1 Chryseolinea sp. | reverse complement strand
AAACCTGAATGGCAAATCCTTTGTCTAACTTCTTCAAAATCCGGTTCAGTTGGCCAAGTTCATCGATGAGTATCGGATTACGCTGCGTGGATTCGTATGGATAACTTTGGATCAGGATCTTGATCTTGTCTTCAAAGTCCTGAGAAACTTCCTTTAAGTAGTCGGAAAGTGCTGCCTTTGTTTTTTTTTGCGTCTGAGCAATTGCCTCTTTGATTTCCTTCTTATCGATCGTACCATCAGCTCCGGCGATAAGAATGCACACCAGCACTGGCGCTTTTAACATAAGTTCTGTCTCGCTATCTGTAAGGCTATCAAACTCTTTGATCATAAGTCCAACCATAATAAAGCTATCCAAATTTTACGCAACCAACCATATTTTCAAATTTTTCTTTTCACCAAATGCCCCTGTTTATTTCCAATGACATATATTGTATTGTTTTGTAATTTTTTGAAGGGGGAAATGCATTAAAATAGCCCCGAGTTGAGGCCACAGATAAGATATTTTTGTATTAAACCTGTTAGTGACCATGTACGAAAAAGACCCTGTTAAGATCTTTGTGGTAGAGGACGACCCGGCCTATACGAAATTCCTGAAATACGTTCTAGGGCTAAACCCTGATTATGAAGTCGACTACTACAACACCGGCAAAGACTGTCTGGCAAACTTGTACAAGAACCCAACCATCGTTACGCTCGACTACTCGTTACCAGACATGCCCGGAGAAAAGGTGCTCAATCAAATCAAGAGTCAGGACCCTAACATTAACGTGATCATTGTATCGGCTCAGGAAAAAATTCACACTGCCGTCGAGTTGCTGAAGTCCGGTGCGTACGATTATATTTCAAAAGACCACGAAACAAAAGAGCGGCTGCTTAACTCGATAAACAACGCCAGGAATAAGAGCTCTTTGATCAAAGAGATCGACCACCTGAAGAAGGAAATATCTGAAAAATACGAGTTCGAGAAGAGTATAATTGGTACGAGCCCTGCCATCAAACGGACGTTTTCGTTGCTTGAAAAAGCGGTGCAGACAAACATCTCTGTTAGTATTTCAGGTGAGACGGGCACCGGTAAAGAGCTGGTTGCCAAAGCAATACACTACAACTCTAAAAGGAAGGCGAAACCCTTTGTCGCCGTAAACATCGCGGCCATTCCAAGAGAGCTTATAGAAAGTGAGCTCTTCGGACATGAAAAAGGCGCGTTCACGGGAGCTGTCACTCGGCGGATAGGAAAGTTCGAGGAAGCCGAGGGTGGATCGATCTTTCTCGACGAGATCGGTGAGATGGACCTGAGCCTTCAGGCAAAACTGCTGCGGGTTTTGCAGGAACGGGAAGTGACGCGTATTGGTGGTAATCAGGTGATAAAACTCGATGTTCGAATCATTGCTGCCACACATAAGGACCTCGCAGAGGAAGTAAAAGCGGCAAGGTTCAGAGAGGACCTGTATTATCGATTACTTGGACTTCCTATTCACCTGCCGCCACTTCGTGAACGCGGAAACGACGTGTTATTAATTGCTAAACATTTCCTCGATCAGTTCGCGCAGGAAAATCAGATGCGTAAGTTCAAGATCACACCAGAGGCACAGGAGAAAATCATGCAATACCCATTCCCCGGAAACATCAGGGAGCTGAAGTCCATCGTGGAACTCGCGGCCGTGATGGCAGAAGATCAGGAGATCAGACCTCAGGACATAAGTTTCAATAGTACGGCGCGTATGGAATCATTTCTATATCAGGAGATGAGCATGCAGGAATTTATGTATCGGATAATCCGTCACTTCCTTAATAAATACGATAACAACGTTCTGGAAGTAGCCAGGAAATTAGACATTGGCAAATCTTCCCTTTACCGTTATTTAAAGGAAATGGAGGAAGCCGGAATTTAAAATAAAGCATGCGAATTCAACAATACGTTCAAAGGGGATCCTTCTACAAAGCCGTTGTAGAGGATGGATCAGACATCATTTTTGTAGTAGATTATACAGGAAAGATTCATTACCACAATACCTCCGTTCATGAGACATTAGGTTATAGGTCGAACAGCCTTATTCACAAGAACATCTTCGACTACATCAGACCAGACACGGTACAAGACCTAAAACGTAAATTTAAACACAGTCAAAAGCGAGCGTATACTGAGAACGTTGAGTTTCAATTCCTATGCAAAGACCTTTCTTATCGATTCCTTGAATTTAATGCGATCAATTTAAAGCACAAGGAAGGACTGGATGGGTTTATCCTCGATTGTCGGGATATTGCTCAACGAAAGGAAAATGAAGCGGAGTTGGTCCGGCTTCAAAAGGCAAAGGAGCAATTCCTTGCGAACATGAGTCACGAGATACGCACACCCATCAATGGGATCGTTGGGATGGCTAATCTCTTAGGGCAGAATCCCAGCCATGAAGAGCGAGAAACATATTTAAGTGCAATCAAGCATTCAGCTGAGAATCTGACTGTTATAATTAACGACATCTTGGATCTTGCTGCTATTGAGTCGGGTAAATTGAGGTTCGAAAAGATCGCCTTTAACCTTCAGGATTTCCTGCCTTCGTTGATTAGCACATTCACTTATCAGGCACGTGAAAAAGGGATCGCTGTTGAATACCAGATCAATGAAAACTTAAACAAGATACTGTTAGGAGATCCGGTACGATTGAATCAGATCCTTATAAATCTGATCAGCAACGCCGTTAAATTTACACACAACGGTTCTATAAAGGTCAACTGTACGTCAGATCGCGAGGCCAAAGGAATTTGTTGGGTACGACTTGAAGTAATAGACACTGGAGTCGGAATACCTGACGAAAAGCTGACGACTATTTTTGAAAGCTTCAGTCAGGCCGATGCAAGCGTAACCAGAAAATACGGAGGTACCGGATTAGGCCTGACCATCGTAAAACAGTTGGTCGAGTTACAAAAGGGTAGCATCTCCGTTAAAAGCAAAGAACATGTTGGATCGGTGTTTACCGTTCTTATCCCCTATGCTATCGGCAAACCCGGAACGATATCCATGTCTTCATCAAAGAATGCAAAGGCGTTGAAGTCTGCAAAGACATCGCAGCTTTTCGTGTTGCTCGTCGAGGATAATGATATCAACAGGCTATACGCAAAAAGCATCTTGAAGAACTGGAATTGTGTGACGGATACCGCAGAGAACGGACTTGTTGCGATTGAAATGATCAAAAACCAGGAGTATGATGTGATCCTGATGGATATTCAAATGCCGGTAATGGATGGATACGAAACGACTAAAGCAGTCCGCATGATGGACGCGCCTCAACGCAACGTACCCATTATTGCTTTGACCGCAAACGCGACAAAGGCAGATGTTGACAAGTGTATGGCGGCCGGAATGGACGACTATTTGCCCAAGCCATTCACCCCTGATGATTTGTACCGCAAGTTGTTTAAAGAGCTCAAAATATCACCTAAAGAAAAGACCAGCAAAAAGCCCTCGAGCTCTGAAATCAAACTCTACAACCTTGACTATCTGCGCTCGGTTTCTGGTAACAACGAGGAGTTCATACGTGAAATGGTTTTGACGTTTACTCAAACCATCCCTCCTGCTCTTGAAGAAATGAAATCTGCTTTGGAAAGTCAGCAGTGGGATAAGCTTGCACGAGTTGCCCATCAGATAAAACCATCATTTACATTGATGGGATTGAATCCGTTGAGAACAAACATCGTTTTTATTGAAGAGAACAGCAAGGCTAATACAAAGCTTGACGAGATTCCTAAGGTTGTGTCGGAGTTCGTCCGGCAGTGCAATACGGTGCTCCCGCAGCTTGCTAAAGAAGCGTCACCGGTTTAGTTCTTGTTCATAATCGCGATCTTCTTGTGGACGATCGATTTTTCTCCCGTCTGAATGGCAAGGAAGTAGATCCCGTTTGCAATGTTGCCGACCTCCACCTTTTGAGCACCGTGTGTGAAATCCTTATAAAGATCTCCGGAAAGTACAGCCACGCCTCTTTGATCGATCAGCTGCCAGGAGTATTCCCTGCTGAGGTTCACCTCCGAAGAAATATTAAAATACTGGGATGCAGGATTTGGATATACAACGAGCTCCCTGATCTCACCTGAAATCGGATCATCCGGCAATCCTACAACTGTAATACCGTTCTTAGGTTCGGCTTTGATGATCGCAGTTTGAAGCAGTCGTTTTGAATTCAGAAGCTGATCCTGAACAAACGCAAGGAGATAAAGATTGTCAGGGTCGGCAATCGGCACATCGAGAATATAACTAATATTCACTGTTTCTGAATCCCCATACGACCATGACCTTGTTAGAGTATTTCCCGCTCCAGTCAACAGAAGTTTCCTGATCACACTAACTGTTCCGTTATCTGTGCCAGAATTTGGAACACCTCGTTCAAGCAGGGCAGCATGCAACGTCACGGGTGTAGTATAAGTCTTCAGTGAGTCGATGTATCTGAAGGTTACAGCGAATTCTACAGGCGAGTCGGGATTACCAGCAACGGGCACAAATGTGATTTCGAACTGCGGTGATTCAAGAGCTCTCCGGTCGAGCTCTTCCGCAGTGATCAATGCAGGAGAACCATTAAAATTGGTTCCGAAATAATCTCCCTGGATACCGTCCATTACCGTGGTCGGCGGCTG
>DASVBA010000187.1:0-4100 GCA_036376095.1 Chryseolinea sp. | reverse complement strand
GTTCTGTCTGTTGTTAACTATTCGACTACGATTTCATCTATAAGCATATTCGCGGGACGCCCGGCACCAGGATGCCATTCGGGCGTGTTCCCGATAGTGTAGGCTTTTACTTTAATGTATCTCCCCGTTTTTGGAGAAAATTCGGAAATGAAGTCTCGTTGTTGCCCGCCATACTGATCAATGGGCAACGTGTTGTCTACCGAACCGACCTGTTCGAAAGCATTTCCATCAGCTGATACATAGTATTCAACTCGTTTTGGAAAAAGTCTCAGCCAGAAACCGTATTGATAGTAGGCTGATTCGATTCGACGCACCGTTTTTATTTCCTCAAGGTCAATGATCACTTCAAGGTCCTTACCTGAAAATGAAAGCCAGTTATAACCATAGTCATGACTTCCCCTTATGCCGTCGGTTAACATTGCAGGCGCTGTTGCCGGCAGTGTTGAAGCCTCGGGGCTCACGAACTTAACGCTCTTGCCGTACGCGAGATGTTCATTCATTCCCTGGGAAAAGAGGCGATACATAGCCGTACGGTATTCGTCAGGAGATGTGCTCCACTCTTTAACACGCGTTACTCCTTGCCGGATACAAAGATCGGTAAAGGGGTCGATCTTTTCACGGATCGCCGTGCGCACTTTCCATTCGTTATTTACTTTCTCAAAAACTCCACGGTTGCCGATAAATGTCTTTTTCGCTTGCTCCATGATTGCAAACTCCAACGGTAATCTGGCGATACGAACACGTTCAAGGACTTCCGGCATTGTCGCGACCGAACGTTCGGCCTCATCAAAAAGAGATTCATAGCGTTGAATAAGTTCCGGAGTAAGATAACTGGTAGCCGCCTCGTTAGGAGTGCCAAATATTCGCAATGGTTGACCTGACTGAATCAACGCATTACGCATTTCATCAATGTACTGCCGGATTGGTTTAGCGGCAAGTCCGTAGTATCCCCGTAGAAAGTCATTCATGACTGTATCAACGTTTGCTTCCGGATTCCAGAGCAGCTTGGAAATAAGGTAGGCACGCAGTTCAGCGAACTCGCCCCCAACCTCACGGTTTCCTTGCTCAAACATTGCATTCACACCATGGCTTGCAAAGAACTGAATGTTCGGTTTCAGTACGTGAAGATTTGGAAATGGACTGATGAGATTGTTAAACTGTATGACATAGTCCCATACAATTATGTCTTTAGCGATCTTCCCCCAGTCCTCGACATCCTTGACGAAGTCTGCGCTTTTTGGATCTTGTGTGATCGGTTTGTCACGGTAGGCCTCGATGCTGCAAAGCATGATGTTCACATTCGATCGTGGACGCAACGTCTTCGGCGCATGACGGCCATATTCATAAGCCAGTGTGGAGATCATCTTGTCAGGGAACTGATCGGCTACCTGGTTCACAAATGAAATGATCGATCCCGATGGAGAACCTTCGCGCTCGTCGATTGCCTTGCACTTTTCGCACGTGCAGTAGTCGCGGTTATCGTTTTGACTGACGGACCAATACAACGCTGTTGGATTTTGGGCGATCTTCTTCCGTAAATTCTGCACAGTTACATTCACAACATCAGGATTAGTAAGACAAAGCTGCGTTGGAATCCGTTTTCCATTTACCATGGCAAAGTATTCCGGGTGCTCGACGTAGAAGACATCTGGCGGTACAAGCTCATTAAAGGTGTGAACCCACATTCCCCAATCCAGTCGCTCACCATTTGCATCGTGATCGAGTTTATGCCAGTCGGTGTATTCATCATTCCACGTAACGCGATAGTGAGTGTCCCTGAAACCGATCAACGGTATCTGAACATCGTTAATTTTTCCTAACACGATTTTGTCCTTTTTGGGTATGATCTTAACCGCAGGAGTGTACATACGGCAATCCAGATAATTTTCGAGGAAAGTATACACTCCGTATAAAGTGCCCTTTTCATTGCCTCCAGCGATAATCAGCCGTGCACTATCTGTCTTTATAATAAAACCATCCGACTTCAGCGTGTTGAGATTAATGTTTAAGTTCAGCTCATCGAGCCTTTCATTTTGACCGAGTACGATCTCATAGCGGCTCCTTGGATCGTGTGCATGCAAAACGGGTATTGCCGCACCAGAGATCTCCAGTATATACGTTTTAAGTACTTCCGATGCTTTAATTTCCTGCTTGGTAGGTGAGGAGGGTAAGACAATACGGTACCGCGTGAAGCCACCCTCTGTCAACACAATAGATTGATCGATGGCGGCTGCTTTTTTTCTTTTTTTCTTTTGAGCCTCAGCATCCGGGCAAATTGCGATGCCGGCGCAGATCAACAGGATTATTGTGCCGAACAGTTGAAGTCGTACTCTCATAGGTTGAGGTTTGAAGCTAGTTTAGGTGTTGTTCGTAATAAATGCAATAGAATTTGTGACGATGCCTGGATTCTCACAGTTATACATCCAACTATGATTACACATTAGTCACCATAGTTTGTCGGAATGCCAAGCCAAAACAGTTCATTGATCGGTGTGCGTGTGTGCACATTTTAGCGTGCGCCGTTTTTGTTTAATTTTTCCATGAGCGGGGAAAATGAGTATGAGTTTATAATAGAATGAAATTATATTTGTTTGAACCCATTGCTATGTTAAAACGAAGAGAACTTATTCAACGGCTTTCGACGCTGCCATTTGTCGGAACCTTAATGGCCGTTGTTCCGATTACGACTGTGGAAGCCTCACCACCTTCAAAACGCCAGCCTCCTCGTGACTTGTTTAAGGAGTTTGGTGTTCGGACTTTCATCAATGCAGCGGGGACGCTTACTTATATGACGGGCTCGCTGATGCATGACGAAGTTCTTGAGGCCATTAATTACAGTGCGAAAGAGTTTTGTATGCTTGATGAGCTGCAGGACAAAGTCGGCGAGAAGATTGCAAGAATGGTTCACGCTGAAGCGGCGGTCGTAACATCCGGCGCATTTTCGGGTATGACCCTCGGTCTTGCCGGCATTCTCACAGGCATGGATGAAAAGAAAGTACGGGAACTTCCTCATTTGGAATATACGGGGATGAAATCTGAGGTCATCTGTCAAGCAAGCCACGACATTGTTTACAATCAGGCGCTTACTAATACAGGATGTAAGATCGTCCGTGTCGAGACAGCCGAAGATGTCGGAAAAGCTGTGAATGATCGTACTGCGTTAATGCACTTCCTGCATATCGAGTCGGATAAAGGTAAGATCCAACATGAGGAATGGGTAGCCCTGGGAAAAAAGCACGGGATTCCCACATCAATCGACATTGCTGCCGATGTTCCACCAGTTTCGAATCTTTGGAAGTTCAATGACATGGGGTTCGACTTTGTAGTAATATCAGGAGGTAAAGCTATCAGGGGCCCACAAAGCGCGGGATTGTTGATGGGCAAGAGAAGTATTATTTCTGCTGCCCGGTTATCCATGCCTCCCCGGGGTTTCAATATTGGTCGGGGAATGAAGATCAATAAGGAAGAAATCCTGGGAATGTATGTGGCGTTGGAGAGATACATTAATGCGGATCATAATAAGGAATGGAAGGAATGGGAAGAAAAGCTGGCACTTGTAAACAATTCTGTAAATTCCATACCCGGCGTAACAACGGAAGTTCACGTGCCCCCACTGGGCAATCATACTCCAACTTTAAAAATTACATGGGATACCGCGAAGGTCAAGATCACAGATAAAGGACTACGTGAAGCTTTGCGCAATGCCACACCATCGATCGAAGTCGGAGGTGGATCAGCTAACAGCGTGAGCGTAACGGTGTTCATGCTGAAACCCGGCCAGGAAAAGATCGTAGCGTCGCGGCTCAAGGAAGAATTAACACGCGCAACGGCTTGATCCACTTTGATACACGACCCAAGATTGTCAGGGTCAATGTGGATTGAGCAAAGAATCGGAAACTGATTTCTATCGAACAAATGTCCAGATCAATTACACGTATTTTTTGCTCTGTTTTTTTATTCATCTCTTTAACAATGATCCTCGGGCATTGCTCGGAAAAGTTTGAACTTCCTCCCGGCGATCCTGATAACGGTAAGTTATTTCTCCCCGACCATTTCCAGGCTGTTGTTGTTGTCGACAGTTTGAAAGGACGGGCAAGACA
>DASVBA010000168.1:0-4406 GCA_036376095.1 Chryseolinea sp. | reverse complement strand
AAAAAAATCCGAAAGACCAAATAGATTAACGCGTTTTAGTCTATTACCTCCGCCACTTTCCTGTTGGACAAGAATATCATTCCTATTACAAAGCAGATAGCGGCAACCGCGATGGGATACAATAATCCGGCGAATGGATCGCCTCCTGGATTTTCAGGCGATTTGCTGCTCTCGTACAGGCTTGTCGCGATAAAGGGAACAAGACCCCCGAAGATACCGTTGCCGATATGATACGGTAAGGACATAGAAGTGTAGCGTATCCTCGTTGGAAATAGTTCGACCAGAAATGCTGCGATCGGCCCATAAACCATTGTAACCAAAACGACCTGGATAAGTACCAGACCGATCATTGCCCAATAGCTATTTTTTCCCAGCAACACTTCCTTCCTGTTTTCGTCCCGCGGCTCAGAACCGTTTTTGGGTATTATGTGCGTCTTTATTTCTTTTAACGTATTGTCCTCTGTAAAATAGTGGATGGTGCTTGTTGTTATAACCGAATCACCTGCTGCAGATAGGGTTCTGGATTTTTCGATTTTCTTAAGATCTGCAACTTCAGTTTGCTGCGATGTATCGGCGAGCGCAAACATCTTCTTATAGATCGGACGATATAAAAAAACTGCCATCAGCATCCCTGCCATCATTATGTATTTTCGGCCAATCTTGTCAGAAAGCCATCCGAAGTAAATGAACAGCGGCGTTCCGATAACCAGAGCGACAGCAATGATGTTTCGGGTTTGAACAAACTCCACTGAACAGGTCTTCTCAATGAATGTCATGGCATAGAACTGTCCGGTGTACCACACCACGCCCTGGCCAGCCGTTGCGCCAAAGAGCGCTATCAGTACCAGCTTCAGGTTCTCTTTCTTCCCAAAGCTCTCTTTTATCGGATTCTTAGAGATCTTCCCTTCGGATTTGATTTTACTGAACAAAGGAGACTCCTGCATGCGGAGTCTTATGAAAATTGAGATACCCACGAGTATTGCGGACAAGATGAAAGGAATCCTCCATCCCCATTCATTAAACTCGGCAACCCCCATGGACTGACGGACGGCTAGAATGACGCCGATGGAAACAAATAAACCAAGGGTTGCTGTGGTCTGAATAAAGCTGGTATAAAACCCTCGTTGGGCGGCCGGAGCGTGCTCCGCTACATAAGTTGCAGCCCCTCCGTATTCGCCACCCAGCGCGAGACCTTGAAGAAGTCGCAGTAACAATACCAATGCTGGGGCAATTATACCGATGGTCTGGTAACCTGGTATCAGGCCAATTGCAAAGGTGGACCCTCCCATGAGGATCAACGTGACGAGGAAAGTATACTTCCTGCCCACGATGTCACCGAGACGTCCGAATACGATGGCCCCGAAGGGTCGTACAACGAAACCCGCAGCGAAAGTGGCAAGAGTTGAAAGGAAGGCCGCCGTTGGATTGGTATTCGGGAAAAATTGCTCTGAGAGTATGACCGCGAGACTTCCGAAGAGGTAGAAGTCGTACCATTCGATTAATGTACCAACCGATGAAGCGGCAATAACGAACCAGAGTTTCGATTTTTCGTGTGGAGTAATGACAGTAGTTTGCATCCGTATAGTTGACTAGCCTGGAAATATAATTAGAATTAAAAATGGCGCAAACTCGCTTTTACCAATACTCTTCGAATTGAACCAAATGAAATGGAAGAATTAAAAGAATATCTCCTGGGCCAGCCTGAATGTGTTTGCGTGTGCTTCGATGATGTCCCGGAAATCTTCTGAATAACCGCCGCCCATGGTGGCAACTAGTGGTATATTGTTTTTCTTGGCAAGATTAAGGACGATCCGGTCGCGTCGCTTACAGCCGTCCCTTGAAATCCATAGGCGGCCAAGCTTATCTGTTTTCAGGATATCTACACCACTTTGAAAAAAGATAAAATCCGGGTTCACGGTCTCCAGGAGTCTGTTGAGGTTTTTTTCTAAGATTGACAGGTAAGCCGCATCTTCAACATAATCTTCCAGGGGAATATCCAGGTCTGATGTTTCTTTCACCATTGGATAATTTGATTTACCGTGCATGCTGAACGTGAAAACCCGGGGCTCGTTTTTAAAAATCTGGGCAGTGCCGTTGCCCTGATGCACATCGAGATCAACAACGAGGATCTGACTAACAAGCTGTTCATGCAAAAGGAAGTTAGCGGCGATGGCGATATCATTGAGCAAACAAAACCCCTCTCCCTTGTTGGTGAAAGCATGATGGGTTCCGCCAGCAATATTCATTGCAATTCCGTATTGAAGGGCAAACAGCGTACTTTTCAGCGTGCCATTTGCGATACATACTTCACGATCAATTAACGGTCTGGATATTGGAAAGCCCGTTCGGCGTGCTTCCTGCGATGTAAGGGCAAGCGATTTAAGCTTGGCCCAGTACTCTGCGTCATGGGTTAACAAGATCCATCGCTCATCTATTGGTTCCGGGTTGAACAAGTTCGAGGCCTCGATTGTACCCTCATGAAGGAGCTGTTCGGGAAGCACCTCATACTTGCTCATGGGGAAGCGATGGTTAACGGGAAGTGGGAGGATGTAAGACTTGTCCCAGGCAATCTTTAGCATGATCAGCCATACTTTGTAATGATACTACGATCGTCAATGATGTTCATGTTGTTCACCCCCACCGTACCATACTTCCTGGAGCTCGTGAAAATGATCGTGAAGGTTTGTCAATGATTCACCGATTGCCTTCGGATCATCCGTCTTGGAAACTATCGCAAACGCTTCGGCTTCGCTCTTCAGATGCTGAAGCATCTCTTTAACTTCATCGTTGTTCACTTTCGCCGGGATTGGCGAATTGAGCCAATGGTCGGCGGCCGCGACCAATGAATCTGCATTTGCCTTTGCAGGACCAATATCGGCTGAATCCCTGAATGGATGGAATGACTCAGCCATGATCATATGAAATTCATCCATTTGCGGCCACTCCTCGGACGCGATCTCCTCTGTTTCATGTTGGGTCTCTTTTTTTGCTGTGCAAGCCGATACTGCAATCGCTAACGCACAAACAGTGACGTATAGGATATGTTGCTTTACCATAACTCCCGATTTTAAGATCAAAAATAGAAAATTGAATGCAGTTACTTTTCCTTAACGCGATATTTTCGACTGCTCTCAAGCCGTTTGATCAGTCTTCTCAATGCATCTATATAAAGAGTAACAAAGAAAATCCCTGTCATACACCAGATTACCGCAATATTGAAATAGAGCGTATAAAACTCCTTGCCCGCGAAGTGTTTAGTCGGTTGGTACATGTTAGCCGAAAAGTCAAAAAAGTTGGACGGCTTGTGCTCTAGCATGTAGATGGGAGAAAACTTACGTATTAAAGCACCCTTGTATTCCACTATTCGCGATGCGGAATTCTTGCCTTCAACATTTTCTGCAACGGCTTTGTTCGTAAAGGTCATGCGTGCTTTTTCATACCGCGAGAAATCCGCATCTGTGCTGGTCAGGGATGCTTTCAGCTGTTCCTTCTGACGATTCGCCTTGTTCAACTGGCTCCTATAATAACCTCTGAGTCCTTGAAGGAATTGTTCTGTTTTATCTAATACGGTACTGTCGATTTTTCCGATTGCGAGCCTTTCAACTTCCGGAAATTTCCCCTCTGGGAAATTCTTGAGCTCATTTCTAATCTCGCTTTGAAGTAGGGCGAGCGAATTAACCATCTCAGTCGCATTGCGGTTTTGCCAATCAGCCCGATGGTTCAAACAGTATGATAACTCAGATTCAAGCTTTGGTATATAATATAATCGCATATACTCGGCCTCAGCTATCTTTTGATCCAGTGGATAGAATTGTTTTTGAAACGGATTGTCCTTGAATTGTGTCACCATGAAAGCCTCGAATGCCCAGCGTGAAGCCATCATTTCCCCAATCAAGGGCACCCCAACTGGCTTGCCAACCTTCGGATTGAATTTATCAAAACTGATCACAACTCCACTCAATAATAGCTGAGGTATGAGAAACAACGGTATCAATATATAGATCGTTACTGCCGAATCGAAGCCCGAAGAAAGGTTAAGTCCAACCATATTCGCAAAGCATGAACTGCTAAACAAGATAAACCAGTATCGCATTTCCGTCAGAGGAATTTCAAGGATCCAATTTCCGATTATTATAAAGAAGAGAGTTTGGATAGCAGAAAAGGAAAACATCACTATTACCTTCGATACCAGATAGCTGCTCCTGCTGAGGTGAAGGAACTCTTCCCGCTTCAAAATCTTCCGGTCACGAAAGATCTCTTCAGCGCTCATGGTCAATCCAAAAAAAAGAGCGACCACAACGCTCATGAAAAAGTAGACAGGGATATTGCTGTTATTATTAAAGGTGTAAATAGCGGAGTTGTCCTTGGTATACTCATAGTACTTTACCATGAACGCAATGAAGAAC
>DASVBA010000160.1:0-4613 GCA_036376095.1 Chryseolinea sp. | reverse complement strand
CTGTACAATTCCTTCTGTTCGAATCAAATGGGGAAATTACTACACATGGCAACAGCTTTTATCAACTGGAGATCAGTATCGGCATCTCACCTTGTGACATCACAACGATGTCGCTATTTAATAAGCGAACGGCAAATCATGACCTGCGTGGAATAGAGTACACAACACATTTCCCTTTTTGTGGAAAAAATCAATAGATGTTTTACCGATCATCAAGTTTTTACTAGATGAAACACATTGAAACACATTTTAATTATTCCTATACAGGATGGACACAAAATTGCAGACCGATCCATATAAAATAAAATCATTAACTCAATAAAAATTCAGGTCATGAAAAAACTAGTTTTATTAATGGCAGCGGTATTTGTTATGAGTGCTGTTGCAGTGCAAGCTCAGGATCCTCAGAAAAAGGATACGACCGGCGTTTCGCAAAGCCAGAATTATCGCCAGGATATGACTGTGGTGAAGTCCAGCGATATACCTACCGGCCTTAAAACCACTCTTCAGGACGCACAATACAAGGGTTGGGAGACTGGAACATTCTACACTAACAAGGAAAAAGATACCTACGTTGTGGAAATAAAAGATGCAACAACCAACAGAACGAAAACGTATCGTTTTGATGCAAATGGAAAACCGATGAGTGATAATTAGATTGGATTTTCTCAAAAGGAGCCGGGAAACTACCCGGCTTTTCTTTTTTATGCCAAGTCCACACCGCTCAAATTACGCTGGTCAATTCAGTCTTTGAGTTTTTTTTCAGACATTCGGCATATAACCCGTCGTTTTATGAAAGGCGTTTCTACTGCTTGTGTTCTTTTCATGGTCTCATTTCATAGCATTTTCGGACAAAATGGAGAGCTCACGTATAAGACCTACTGCAGCGGTTGTCATGGCGCGCAGATGCAGGGAGGAACTGCTTCAAAGTTGATCAAAACCGACTGGAAGTATGGTCGTGGAAAAAGTGCCATCTATCGCAATATTAAATACGGAATCCAGGGCACAGAAATGATCGCCTGGGGAACAGTCCTTAAGAACGAAGATATCAATGCAGTTGCTGATTTTATCATAAAATCTCAGGAAGTACCACCCACCGCTGTTCGTCCAATACCTGAAACATTATCAACTAAGAATTATACCCTGAAGGTTGAAAAATTAGTCTCCGGTGGAATTCGCGTCCCATGGGGAATTGAATTCGTGGACAACGAAAGAGCCCTTATCACGGAACGAACGGGTTCAATCCGATGGCTGATCAACGGCAAACTCGATCCTGTACCCGTCAAAGGACTACCAACCCCATTCGTACACAACACAGGCGGTTACATGGATATTGCTCTCGACCCCTCGTACGGAAAAAATGGATGGATCTATTTTGCCTACAGTGAAACTAAGGGTGATACTGCAGATCAAAAAGCAGTAGGTATGACCAAAGTAATTCGAGGAAAGATCAAAGATCATCGATGGACGGAAGAACAAACTCTATTTGAAGTGCCCGATTCCCTGAAGATTCCGGATGGCAACCGTTGGGGCAGCCGTCTGTTGTTTGATAAAGAGGGACATCTGTTTTTTTCCATTGGTGATATGGCGCGTGGCAACGATTCACAGAAACTGGGAAAACCAACAGGAAAAGTGTTCAGGATCAATGCTGACGGATCAATTCCCAAAGACAACCCTTATGCAGGCAGGAACGATGCGCTGCAGGCGATATTCTCCATTGGAAATCGTAACGTTCAGGGAATTAGTCAACATCCCGTAACGGGGGCGATATGGGCCACAGAACATGGCCCTATGGGAGGAGATGAGCTGAATATCCTGAAGAAAGGAGCAAACTATGGCTGGCCACTTGTTACCTATGGAGTTGATTACGACGGTTCAATCGTTTCGACTGAAAAGACCAGGGAAGGAATGGAACAACCTGTTACACAGTGGACACCTTCAATCGGCGTCTGTCCCACCGAGTTCGTCACGGGAAATCAATTTCAAGCGTGGCAAAACAATTTGTTGGTTGGTAGTCTGGCGTTTGAAGAAATTCGGAGACTCGTGATCGACAATAATAAAGTCGTTGAAGAAGAGATCATAATGAAAGGATTCGGCCGTGTTCGCGATCTGAAGATGGGACCCGACGGAGCCATTTATGTGCTGTTAAATACTCCGGACATGATTTTGCGAATTACGCCGGTAAAGAAAAAGTGATGATCGGAAGTGATACTAACTGACCATTACCCGCCGGATCTTTCAACCGGCAGTATCGAATATTTAGAGTCGGATTGATACGTTAAGATTCGCTGAAATAACTTACAGCACCCTTGACGAACTGGACCCCGCCGAAAAGGATCGCCCCCCAGAATATAAAGCCGATGTCGGCGATTGTTGCCACCGTTCCGCCAATGCACCATAACGCCCCATAGATCATGTCCTTCTTGCCGGACTCCTTTTTTGCGTTTTTTATCTCAAGCTCAAGATTATACACGATTGTGTAAGCAGCACTTTCGCTTAAGCCCTTTCCAACCAAAGCGGCCTGAACATCTTTTGTACTCTTCTTATCATTCACTAACAGGTTAGCAGCGTAATTATAGAATTCATTTACCGCCTGCGAGCTGGCTTCCTGGTTTTCCATAACATTTTTAGTTGATTGATAACGTCGGGGATGTAAAGGTGACCCTTAAAAATGATAAAGATTTGCCGCTTTGTCCGCCGGTTGTGTATACCCATGGGAACAATAATCCCCATTGAGAACCGCAATTATTCTTTAAAACCGTAGCCCATGCATTGTTTTCTCAGGTTCAAAATTTGTCCTGTCTTGTTAAAATATTATGACTATGAAAAATAACAATTTTCTACTGGCTGCATTGGTAGCGGTATTCGCATTAATGTTGCCGTCAATGACACAGGCGCAGACCGAGAAGGTGTGGAGCTTTGGGCCGGAGGCAGGTGTTACCATCTCAAGCTATGGCAACGATGGGGCTAGCAGCGAAGCGAAGCCTGGTTTGGGAGCGGGTGTTTTCCTCACTTACAGTATTATCAATACGTTCGGCATAACTACTAAACTCCTCTACTATGAAAAGGGGGCGGAGTTCAGCTCTCAAAACACAAAACAAACGCTACAGTACGTTGAAATTCCGGTGATTGGTCGCCTTTTCTTAAATAAGGAAGGCAACGTAAGACCGAACATCTTCTTCGGACCTTCTTTCGCGTTTCTTGCAGGAGCGAAAAACAAGGTTGGTGGAGATGTTGAAAAGATCGATTCCTTCAAGAACACGTTTAATACGTTCGACTTTGGACTTACCGGAGGACTAGGATGTAGTTTCCGAATACACAATGAAACCTACTTTGTACTTGATGGGCGTTATACACATGGAATTTCAGACATCAGCAAAGGCAACGACGATATAAATAATAAGTCATTTGCGCTTTCGGCCGGATTACAATTTGGTATTGGCGGTCCCAGAACCTATTAATAAAGGGACCTCACCAAAGTCGTAGGAGTTTGTTTTAAGTTTTAAACAAGAACCTGGGCCTTTCGGTCCAGGTTCATTTTTTCGCACCCAACCTTTTAACAATTCCTTTCCGTATTCATTAAAAATTATAGGTAAACCCAAGGTTAAGTCCAAGTCCATAGGGTTTTACATAAAATGGAGCATTAAGATTCTGATTGATATAAAAAGAATAATTCAGCGTCGGCTGGAACACTGCTTTTAACCTTGCTTCAGCAGGGTATTGTAGCCGATAGTAAAGATTATAAAACACATATGCGCTCGGATTATTTGTAAACTCCGGAGCAGACGACTCAAGTTTGTTCAGCGCGACATGTAGTTCAAATCCAGTTCCTAAAGTCTGTAGTAGCTTTTTCCTCGAAAGCTCATAGCTTAACCCCAGCTGAAGTCCAAGGTTCTTCAATTCGTATTCGAATGATTTTTCAACAAAGGCGAATGTCGGGACAACGATGATTTGGCCATCTGGCCCTTCCGACACCTCCGTATACTCCACTTGTTTTTCGGTATAGTTGATAGTCTGTTTTCGCTGATAGTAAACCAGGCCGCCAAAGACCTTGATCCGTTGAGTCAAGGGATCTTCCACGCCGAGCTCCGCCCTCACCCCCAGCCTATCCGTCGAAAACGTTGAGATACGTTTTACACTTTCAATGATAATATCGTCGCTTGAATTGGAATTGATACGCTGGTAACCAAACGTCGGCATTATTGTGAAGTATATGCTGAATTTGTTCTGCTTCTTTTTCTTTTCACGTATTACAGTTTCCCCCTCGTCATTATTTTCAGCCTTTTTTATTGACTTCGTTTCTAAACTTTTTTCCATACTGCGCTTGTCGGGATTCGCTGTTTCATTTACTTGATTTGTGAGATCTTCGTCCAAAGCTTCATCGTGTTTGGCGTCGGTTTCTGCGGAGATTTCATTGCCCGCAACTGACACCTTGTTTCCCGCCATAGATGGCTCATGTTTCAACCAACTCTTATCGTCGTCATTTGTTACATTATTACGAGTCGCTGGTGTTATGTTGTTCCCGGCCCTTTCGCTGGATGTAACGTCGTTCATAGGCGGCGCATTATCTTTTGAAATCGCGCTTCCTGAACTAACATCTCCAGTCTCGCTCT
>DASVBA010000199.1:0-4285 GCA_036376095.1 Chryseolinea sp. | reverse complement strand
TTTTGTTCCGTTCAAGGGAGGAAAGCCTGCCGGAGAATGGGAAATTTTCGCCGATAATTTTGCGGGAGTTGAATCCATTGATTCTCCGGGTCAGGCTCAGCATCGCCCTTGTGGATTGGCAGAAGGCCCTGATGGAGCTCTTTACGTAACCGACGATGTCAAGGGCACGATCTATAAAATTACTTACAGTAAATGATGTCGTTGGGAGGTTAATCTTTAATTTGAATAAATACTATTGTGAAATCACGGAGTTTTGTTTCGATCATTCTGATCTTGTGTAGCTGTGCGATGGCCCCAACCGTTGTTGTGGCGCAGTCGGGATCTCAGTCTGTTACAGATAAGGGCAAGGAAGTATATGACCAGAATTGTCTTGCCTGCCACCAGATCGACGGTAGTGGCGTTCCAATGCTGACACCCTCGCTGGTTAATGCAGAATATGTGCAGGGAGATAAGGTTAGACTTATCAATGTTGTTTTGAAAGGATTAAAGGGTGTTGAGATCGGGGGAGAGATGTACGACAATCCGATGCCTCCGCTCGCGCATTTAAGTGATGAAGACATCGCGGCGGTTCTTACCTACGTGCGTAATAATTTCAGCAACAAGGCTGGCCCGATAAAGAAAGAGGATGTTGCAGCAGTGCGAAAGGCTACGAACTAACTCGCCTTGTAACCTCCCTTCGAGATGTCAACTTGAGCTGTGGTGAGTACACTTAACAAGTGAGCCACATTTTTTCAGTGACCCACGGTGCTTAACTACCAATGACAGATCAGCTGTATTAGAGGTGGTGTTGGCGTTTCTGCGAGTTTTGCCCCGATACTTATCGGGGCAAACGTTAAGCAGCACTCACGGCATTTCTAATAAATCACGATAAGACGTACATAACAATTCATCTGCGGTAAAAAAGCACACCTGGATGACGCACACGCATTCCACAAACTTCAAATGCAGTTGCCCGCAGATGCCGCAGACAATCGCAGAAAACTGCCCCTTGAGTCCTGTCATTTCAACTTTTTGCGCCGTAGGTTTTATGTCTCAGGATGACGGATGTTAAATTCGTGTATATTTAACACATTGATCTAGTCTATCAGTCGATTCTTTAATTCACCTTAGAAAATTGCAATGCTTGCATTTTATGGATTTGCCACGATAGCAGTATTTCTCGTTCTTATCATCACCAGGCGTTTGTCTGTCATCACCGCATTGGTGATAGTACCCATTATATTTGGAGTTCTTGCTGGGGCATCCGTCAAAGAGCTGGCGGATATGATGCTTGGTGGCATCAAACAAGTGGCGCCTACAGGAATTCTGCTGGTATTCGCTGTATTGTACTTTGCTGTGATGCTGGACGCAGGGTTGTTTGACCCCGTTGTTAAGTTTATTATCCGACAGGTAAAAGGTGATCCGCTGAAAGTCGTTCTTGGTACTGCTATTCTCACAATGATCGTTCACCTTGATGGAGATGGTACTGCCACTTTTATGATTGTGATCTCCGCTTTCCTTCCGGTTTACAAAGAATTGAAAATGAGTCAACTGGTTTTAGCGGGAATTGTAGCATTGAGTGTGGGACCCTTACATCTTGTACCATGGTCCGGTACCTCTGCGCGTGCCATAGCTACCATGAATTCTACCGCAGCCGAAATGTTTAATCCCAACGTGCCGGCTATTCTGGGTGGGATAGCGTGGGTGCTTTTTGTTGCCTACCTCCTGGGCGCGAGGGAAAGAAAAAGGTTGGGGGTGGTCGCCTTCGACTACGATCACCATACCTCGCTTAACGATGACCAACGTTCGCTGCGCAGACCTAAACTTATACTACTAAATGCGCTAATGACAGTATCTCTGGTCATCGCACTTATGAACGCCTGGATTCCGGCGCCGGTTCTTTTTGTCATCGCGAGTTGTGTTGCGTTGTTGATCAATTACCCGAAGCTGAAGGAACAGCAAAAGGTAATGAAAGCACACGGCTCCAATATTTTTATGGTATCAAGCATGATTTTCGCCGCCGGTATTTTTTCCGGAATACTTACTGGTTCAAAAATGATCGAGGCAATGGCGGGTTCTCTTGTTTCGCTTATCCCGGAGAATCACGCTAACTTATTACCGGTTCTTACCGCCTTAACCAGCATGCCATCCAGTTTGTTATTTACGCCGGATGCGTATTATTTTGGAGTAGTACCGGTGCTGAGCCAGGCCGCGGAACATTACCAGATCGATCACCTCGAGATTGGAAGAGCAGCATTACTCGGTCAAATGACAGTAGGCTTTCCGTTGAGTCCGCTTACAGCATCTACGTTTCTTTTGATCGGATTGTGCGAAGTTGAACTCGGCAGTCATCAAAAGTTCGTTTTTAAGTGGGCTATGGGAACTACGATCGTTATGACCATCGTAGCGTTGATCACTGGATCAATTCATTTATAAGTACTACCATGAAAGACAAGATCAGGATCGGATGCGGTGCAGGTTTTTCGGGAGACCGGCTTGATCCGTCTATTGTTCTTGTTGAAAAAGGGAATCTGGATTATCTGGTATTGGAATGCCTTGCTGAACGCACGATAGCGCTTGCGCAAAAAAGGAAACTTCAGGATCCGGCAAAAGGATACGATCCTTTACTCGAGCGCAGGATTGAATCTTTAATAGAACTGCTCGTCAGCCACAACGTACGTCTCATCACAAACATGGGTGCAGCCAATCCCATTGCGGCTGCTGAAAGGGTGGTAGAGATTGCGAAGACCAGGAAGATCAAGGTTAAGGTGGCAGCAATTACCGGAGATGACGTTTTTGATAAGATCGATTTCGGGAAACCGGCAATGGAGACTGATCAACCTATTTCGAACGCCGGCCTGCCTGTGTCTGCAAATGCATACCTCGGCGCTGCCGGGATCATTGACGCATTAAATGCTGAAGCGGATGTAATCATCACCGGGCGTGTAGCCGATCCGTCTCTTTTTATCGCTCCGATGGTCCACGAATTCGGATGGTCGCTCGAAGATTTTGATCTCCTTGGCAAGGGAACGGTTATCGGACATTTGATGGAATGTGCCGGACACATTACCGGCGGTTATTTTGCGGACCCCGGAAAAAAAGATGTACCCGACATGGCGCATCTGGGTCACCCATTCGTCGATGTCTACCGGGATGGATCAGGATTGATTTCAAAAGTCGACGGCACCGGTGGCATAATAAATCTGCTCACTGCAAAAGAGCAGTTGCTTTATGAAGTTGTAAATCCATTTGAATATTATACACCCGATGTCATAGCCGATTTTACCTCCGTTCAGTTGAAACAGATTGCAGCGAATGTTGTAAAGGTTACGGGCGGGACTGGTAAAGCGCGGCCCTCAACCTTCAAGGTGAGTGTGGGATATCAGGCGTCATACCTCGGTGAAGGTGAAATCACTTACGGAGGAAGCAACGCTATTGCCAGAGCAAAGCTGGCGGGTGAAACGATTAGAGAACGACTCAGCCGCGAATTTCCCGATCTCCGCATGGATCTTATCGGCCAGAGCTCAGTTCATGGGAAGCATGTATCATTTTCATCTACACCTTACGAGGTCCGGCTCAGGATCGCGGGCACATCACCATCGTCAGCCAAAGCGGCGCTGGTTGGTGAAGAAGTTGAAGCTTTGTACACCAATGGGCCGGGAGGCGGCGGTGGCGTGCGAAAGAATGTAACGGAGGTGATCGGGATAGTATCTACACTGATCCCCAGGGAACAAGCGTCACACAATCTTACCCTTCTTCAATCATGAAACTCTACGACATTGCGCATAGCCGTGCCGGTGACAAGGGGAACACGCTGACCCTTTCATTGATTCCTTACAAGGAAGGGGACTACGCGTTGCTTTGTGAAAAAGTTACGGTGGACAAAGTTCGCAGTCATTTAAGCGAACTCGTTAAAGGTGACATCGTGCGATATGAATTACCCAACATTGCATCACTATTATTTGTATGTCATGATGCACTGGCGGGAGGAGTAACTACTTCCCTGAGAATGGATGCGCATGGCAAGACACTTAGCTATGCCTTGCTTGAGATGGATGTTTGAGTTGAGACCGGATTCAAATTGCCAAGGGCTTAAGCCCGAAGCGCACTCACGAAACCGTCATCTTGAGCTGTGGGGAGCACAGGTAGGAACGAGTTTCAGTCTCTTCGAATAGTCAGCTTAAATCCGACGATCGCACGGAGCGAAAGATCTCCCTCCGTGAAGGGCAATCCATCCATTCCGATCGTTTCATACAAGGACCACACCTCGGGATGACTGGCCAAAGGGGATTGCCATTTGTCCGGA
>DASVBA010000152.1:0-3049 GCA_036376095.1 Chryseolinea sp. | reverse complement strand
AGGGTTTACGCAACAGTAACCGGAAGGAGAGTTTGATGTAGTTTAGGAGCATAACGTTTAGGAGTAGGAAGTTAAATTATTACGCTGAAACCTGATGCACCCCATGCCAAACAATGTACCAGTGAAATCAATGGAACTTGGCGTTGAAAAGGACTTCGTACGTAACTCGTATTTTGAATACGTCCATAACACGTAAAATGACGCGAGGACAATTGATAGTACCGCCACATTGATTAGTGTAAATGATAAATTGCGGGAAAGAAACCGAAGCGCAAGCTTAAAGTAGTTGAAAATCATAATCGCTTATTCAATTCTATTTAGGGAACTTCAAGTACTGCCGGCGTTTTATCTTTTGGTTTCGAAAATCGCAGATTCAAATAGTTGCGCGCCGGCACTTCCACGTAACGGTACGTCAATGCGGCAATGCTAAGTGTCAACACGACTAATCCGATACACACTACCACTCCAGTCGAATAATCAGGTGGCGATTGCGCCAGTTTTATAAAATCGGCAAACTGGGCAGGATTCTTTTTCAGCTGATAGATCCAAAGAAGGAAAATCAGTGGAACATGAACCATATATATCGAAAAGGACCAATCCCCCAACCGTTGAAGTGGCCGTAAGTCAAAGAAACTTTTTACGCCAGTGTCATTATAGCTCGCGCAGAGAATAAGGACGGGAAAGAGAGAAAGGATCAAGAACTCGTCAAAACCAAAATGCAATCCGCCGATGATGAATATAGACACAATCAAAAATGTAAGATCTCGCTTAAGGACATTGTAGCCGAAGCGAGATTTGTACAAAACATAGATCAGCATTCCAAGGAGAAAACCTGCGAGGCAACGCAACAATCCGAAGTCGAAGGTGACGTTGATCGTTGGACCCGTGCCCTCCCCTGTAAACCCCATGGGGTTAATAACGAACCTGACGAAAACATAAACGCCAGCGGTTAAAATGAATGCGATCACTTTTACAGAGGATGAAGATCTCACGAAGAGGGGGACCAAAAAGGGAAATAGCATATACACCCACCATTCGGTGCTCAGCGACCACGACGGCGTATTTAACGGTGTCATATCAAATAGATGAACCGATTGTAGCATCAGGAGGGATGCCGGAACTGCATTGAGGTCAAATATCGACGCAAAGAATGGGTCCATTCCATTTGCAAGCGAATTGATGATTATTGTGCATACGGTACACCAGATCAATGTAAAGAAATGCAGCGGATAAACCCTAGCGAAACGTGCGCCTATGTATTTCCAATAAGCATTTCGCGGTACCGACGCTTCAAAATTCTTTCCGTAAACATAGAAGATGATAAATCCACTGAGTACGAAAAAGAAATCCACCCATAGCCATCCACCCGATACGAACGATGTATAACCCGGCGGCATGAATGGCATGACCATCAGGTTTGAATGAAAAATAACCACTAAGAGGGCGGCGATTCCACGCAATGGCGTGAGCGTTGTGAGATAACGGTTTGACAGGGTCATGACGGATTAAGTTAAAACGTTCACGTATAGCATACACGCCCTGTGCCAATGGCGGGATAGCGCATAATTTGCCTACTGAAGCGAGCTTTTCCGTTCCAGTTCGTCTCTTACTGATTCAACTTGAAACATAGCACTGTTTCAATTTAGTACAACGCGGGAGCTACACCAGGTAGAATTTGGAGATAACTTCACCGACCCCCTGCCAAAGGGCGGTGTACCTTATCTCCCACAGAAGTGATTGGAGAACCATCAGGGCTGTTACAATAAGAAAAGGTTTATAGTCCTGTTTCTTTATCAAGTCGAGGACAAGAAGCGTCACCGCCAACACCGAGACAGCAGCAAGTGTGATGCTGATACCAATGGGAGGAGGCATTTCAAAGTAGAGAATTAAAACACGGCCGAGGCCCGGACCGATCATCAGAAGCGCGGTGCCAATCATATATCGCATATGATAGTAAGTCCGGGGCCTATTTTTTATTGCCAGCCCGTAAAGGACCGCAAAGATGATCAGCCCCGGAATGCTCAGGGAAATTCCGGCAACTGCGTCCTCCATAGTAGACGCCGCCAGATTCCTTTCGAATGTCATTTTCGAAACACCAAAAATTGAAATCATCAATAACGGTGCAAGCACGAAGGAGATTTTACCGATCAGTTTATGGATTTGATATTTTTTTCGGGAGATAAGCAACGGTTGGGCAATGAGACAGGCCATCCACAACGACATCATGATCCCGTGAAAATGCTGAACGAAGACAAACCCTTCGAACGAAGGAAAGAAGACTATGTACGTTCGGTAAAATCCCCATAAGAGAACGAGTACTATTCCGATCGACAGCAGGCTGGCGCGATCGTATCTTGCGGTCTGTGTTTGGTCCATGTTGTATGAAGGTTTGTTTGGTTTCCGCGGTCCTGTAGCTGGTCTAAGAAACTTGCGGCAACAGGCTTCAACTTCCTTTACAACAACATGGCGCCCTTGCCCACCAGCACTAAATTACAACAGCACGTTCTCCTTTATCTACAATATACCTTAGGGAATAAGCGATTTTCGATTCATCCCTTAAGAAAATATTTTACGCGAACAATCTATTCATTTCGCAGTGATACTACAGGATCTAAATTCGCGGTTTTGAAAGTATGATAACCCACCGTAGCAATTGCAATAAAGAACATAATCAATAATGGCCACAATGCATCAGTGATGTCAAGATTGATACGAGATGGATAATTCTTAAGCCATTCGTTCAACAAAAAATATCCAGCAGGTATTCCCACTACTGCTGCGCTCAAAACCAGCTTCATATAGTCTTTTGAGAAAAGCCACATGATACTTTTGACAGGGGCGCCGAGTGTTTTCCTTATACCTATTTCCTTTGCCCGACTGGTTGTATCGTAGAGCGACAATCCAAATAGTCCCATACACGTGATGAGTATGCCGATGACGGAAAAGAATCCAAACACTCCTGCAAAATGCTGCTCTTCCTTATAAAATGTATCAAAATAACTGTCGAGGAAAAAGTAATCAAAGGGCGCGTCTGAAAATAGCTGTTTCC
>DASVBA010000197.1:0-5498 GCA_036376095.1 Chryseolinea sp. | reverse complement strand
CGATCAAATTTTCCTTGTGGTGGAAGAAACTGCCGCGCCTACTGGGGGAATGCCAGCATTTTATGAGTATGTTGGAAAGAAACTTAAGTATCCTGCACAGGCCCGAAGAATGGGTATCGAAGGAAAAGTGTTCGTGGAGTTCGTCATCGAGCGTGATGGCACTATAACAGACGTTAAGGCAATTAAGGGTATTGGCGCAGGTTGTGACGAAGAAGCTGTTCGCGTGCTCCAAAGTGCCCCTAAGTGGAAGCCAGGTAAGCAGAGAGGTAAGCCCGTAAGACAGAGAATGGTGTTACCGATCGCCTTCAAGCTTGGATAATAAATCGCTAAAATGATAATAAAAAAACCCGGTGTTGCCGGGTTTTTTATTTTATGATCAATCCCAGAATCAAACCTCCTATGATGATAAAGGGAGATGGGATCCTGGTGAAGGCGAGCAGGCAAAATGTAATTATCGTTGTCGCAAAGTTGAGTACGGTATTTTCAAGAGGCTGAAAAAGAATGATAGCCGATGCTGACACGAGCCCGGCGCTGGCAGCTGTTATTCCTTCCAGTGATGCTCTCACCGCTCTGTACTTTTTCAGGCTACTCCAGAACCTGATAACGAAAAAAATAAGGAACGTCCCTGGCAGGAAAATTCCCACCGACGACATAATTGCACCCGCAAGTGCGCCGGCCACTCCATAGTCCCGCGAAGACAATGCGCCAATGTATGCCGCGAAAGAAAATAGCGGACCGGGTAATGCCTGGACAAATGCATATCCTGAAAGGAATTCATCGTGAGATATGGGATGGTGATACGGCTTTGGACTGTATCTCGTTTTCAGTTTCGTTTTCAATACCGAGGCCTTGCTCTGGCTTTCGGATTCGTCAGAAAGCCGATCATCCACGAATTCGGTGTATAACAATGGAGCCAATACCTGCCCACCGCCGAAGACAAGGCTTCCGCTGCGATAGAAATTTTCGAAGAGCTTGACGGGTAGCGCCTTCGTTATCCCTCCCAACACTGCTGCAAATACCAGGACACAAAGCCAAAGCATAAAGTTGGACCAGGGAACTACCAGTTTCCTTTCCGTCCCGTCCTTAGGTTGCTTCTTATATTTAAGAGCAGTCACCAAGCCCGCAACAATAAGAATAAATGGAAAGATGAAAGGTGTTTGCACAAAGTAGGACACCACTGCCGCGATTATCATTATGGCAATACCTGTTTTGGTAGATATCGTCTTTAAGCTTATTGCATAGGCTCCGTAGCTCACAAACCCGACAGCAATAGGTTGAATGAATCGGGTGAAATCCAGCGAGAGATTTTTAGTCTGAATACCGGACATAAATATCGCTGCAGCTGTCATGAAGATGACGGCAGGCAGAATCCATACCAATAAAGTGAGATAGGCCAGGTTGGGACCGCCGATCTTAAATCCCACGGCAGTTAATGTCTGGGTAGATGTTGGGCCGGGTAATATCTGACATAACGAATTGATCTCCATCAGCTCTTCGTCAGAGATGTATTTTTTCTTCTCGACAAGAACCTTTTGAAAATGGGCAAGGTGCGCCTGAGGTCCCCCAAATGTGGACAATGCGAGGACAAGTACATCCCGCAGGAAGTCGTAATATCGGATACGTGATGTCAATGCTATCACAATCGATTCACGTTTATTTTTTTAATCCGATTTCACGAAGTCGCTGATCCAAAAATTCTCCTGCTGTTATATCGTCCCATAATTTCGGATTTTCATTGTCTACACAACTTTGAAGTGCAGCCAGGCTCATTTCAGAGCGTGGATGCATAAAGAATGGTATAGAGTAACGGGGAACATTCATCAAATCCCTCGGGGGATTTACAACCCTATGGATAGTCGATTTTAGTTTCCTGTTTGTAAGCCTCTCGAGCATGTCACCGACATTTACAACCAATTGATCTGGCAATGCTGTAATGGGAATCCACTTTCCGTCGCGTCGGAGCACTTGCAAACCATCGGCGCTTGCTCCCATCAGTAGGGTAATCAGGTTAATATCGCCGTGTTCTGCAGCCCGTACGGCGTCAGCGGGCACTGTGTCCGGTTTGTCAATTGCGAAGTAATGAATCGGCCGTAATATACTGTTGCCGTTCCTGATCTTAGCATCGAAGTACTCTTCAGGCAAGCCCAAATAAAGAGCAATCGCCCGTAGCATGTTTTTCCCCGTTTCTTCAAGCGCTTTATAAACCTCAATTGATATCTCCTTGAAATCAGGAACTTCTTTAGGCCACACATTAGGGGGGTAACCTTCCTTCGCCAAATCAGACGCTGTCAACTCCTGGCCAACATGATAGAATTCCTTCAAGTCGCCCGTATTGCGGCCCTTAGCGTGCTCTTTGCCCTTCCCTGTATATCCACGTTGACCAGCGAGATCAGCACGTTCATATTCCGCTTTTACTTCATCACTTAATGCAAAGAACTTTTTAATTGAATCATAAAGTCTGTCTTGCATGGATTGTGAGAGGAAGTGATTTCTTATCGCCACAAAACCGATGCTATTGTAAGCCGCTCCAAGGGCAGCAACGAATTCTTTCTTTTTCTTAGGATCACCGCCATAAAAATCCGCGAGATCAAGCGACGGAATCTCATCGTATAATATTTCCCTCATAGGCAGGTGACGGTTTTAATTGGTTCGGCAAGCTAAATATTTTTGGGTAAATTTACTGGTGGTAACAACGAACATTCAAATGAACACCTCACGCAGAAAGTTTATCCAAAATTCACTGAAAGCAACCGTCATTACGTCAATTGGCTCTTCACTTATTCACAATACGGAGACGCTCGCTTCGGATTTGGATTCGGCGAATGAATATAAGTCAATTGCTCTTCAATTTTCACAGATCCCTTTGCCGTACGCAAATAATGCTTTGGAACCGAGCATTGACGCTACAACTATGGACATTCATTACAATAAGCATCACAGTGCCTATGTCAAGAATGTCAACGATGCTATTGCCGCTGAAAACATTGCATTTACCACAGAGAAGGATTTTTTTGCCAATGCATCGAAGTTGTCCGCCAAAGCCAGAAACAACGGCGGAGGCTCCTGGAATCACAATTTCTTCTGGCAAGTAATGACGCCATCCACGGGTGTTGCACCAAGTGGCAAAGTTGCCGAGGCTTTAAATGGCGCGTTTGGATCACTGGACAAATTCAAAGAACAATTCACACAAGCCGCTATGACTCGTTTCGGATCCGGCTGGGCTTGGCTGGTGAACGACAACGGAAAACTTAAGATTGGATCCACAGCAAATCAGGACAATCCTTTGATGGATTCAAGCGATCTGAAAGGCACCCCACTATTAGCGCTCGACGTTTGGGAACACGCTTATTACCTCAAGTACCAAAATAAGCGGAACGAATACGTCGCCAACTGGTGGAACGTTGTCAACTGGTCTGAGGTGGCTAAGAGACTTTAACGTTATTATTCAGCAATTACCCGATAACATCGCGCAAGATCGGTACTGATCGTATCTCTCCCAGTGCGACATGATCACTATAAAACCGTAATAGAACGTCAAGTAGTTCTCGTCTCTGAGGATTGGTTATAGTCAACGCATCAGCATAATCGGATTGTATGAGATTGTCCATGATCTGCTCGGTTGAGGCGTCAACAAGTCTGACTCCAAGAATTTCATTGGTATTGTAAGCACCAAAACCCAAATGACGACTTAGTTTCAGCAGGAATCTCAAATGAAAATTCTCAATTTGATTTTCCAGTTGGTCTAACGTTACGAATGACTTGATCATAAAATCACACAACTCTTCGGCGTGGCTCTCCTCTTTTATTGTCTTGTTGATGATCTCATTGATAAAAAGTGCCACACCGGACTTCCTAATATCAAGATGAATTGACTGATAGGGATAGAGGCATTTTACCTCCTTTATCCTATTGATATTGGCGTTTTCTCTGTGATAAACAACCAAATCCAAGAGAGTCAACGGTTGATACAGCGCAATCCTGTTTTTTGTTGTTCTGCTTCGAACTCCATTTACGATATAACTCTGAAGCCCGAATACATCTGTGAATATATTCACAATGATAGAGCTCTCGCCATACTTTGTGAATCTGAAAACAACGCCGCGGGTTTTATGTAGCATTCCGTGAATTTCAGACTAAATCAATCTACAAAAGCAATCTTCGCGACAGCGCTGTCGTGTCCATCATCGGTAACCGCGAAGACAATATATACTCCCGTGGATGGGCGACGGCCATTAACATCCTGCAAATTCCAGCTTGCTGATCCACCATTTGCGCGGGTTTGCCAGACCAATTTGCCATTAATATCTGTAATCTTGACCAGCGCATCCGTTGCGAGGCCTGTGATTCCGATTGATCCAACAAAGTCGGCAGTCACCGGGTTAGGAAAAACTTTTACAGTTCCAAAATCATCTTCGCTATCTGTTGCGTCAGACCTGTAAGAAAGCATCCCCTCTTCGGTTGCAACAAACACTTCTCCGGTTTCACCATTTACTTCAACATCCAGTATTACGTCTGAAAGAAGCGGGCTATTAGCAGTTGTAAAATTGTGTATCAATATTTCACCCGATTCATTAAAAAGCCAAAGACCTCGCTCCGTGCCTATCCATTTACGATTGCCTCCATCGACCGCAATAGCAGTAACTTCATCATCTCTCAGTAAGAACCGACCGTCAAAAATTGGCTTGATCGCATTTACGTTGCCAGAAAAGACAGACATTGGTTCATTAAAATAAGCGACGCCTAGATCCGTTCCTGTCCAAACTGCGCCATCCCTGTCTATGGTAATCGAATTTATTGTATTGGAGGGCAGGCCACCCAATCCAGTCGCGTCGGTTAAAATTACTGAAGCGTTGTTCGTTTCATTAAACACGAGAATCCCTCCTCCCTCCATTGGGTCCAGAGCCAGCCAAACACTTCCATGAAAGTCGACGGCCAGCTTCAATGGATATTTTGACTGTTCGAAGGGAAAAGAAAACGACTTCCAGTTATTATCTGCACCAAGAAAGTGCAACGGCTTCGGTGAGCCATAATTCGTGATCCAAATTCCATCCTCTCCTGTCGCGAGCGATGGGATGTTTACAAAAGCTCCCGGAGGATTTATGTTGACCAGAGGACTATTATTCTCATTAAAGACAACGGAATTGCCCTGAGAGTCGCGGGCTTCTACTCCATTACCAAATGAAGAAATCAGAACCTTATCCGAATTTTTGTCGAACGCGACTGCTGTCAGGTCGGACGAAACCGACTCTTCATTAACCCATACACCATCACGAAAAGAATCTATCGTTCCAGGATTTCCCAGGGCCACCGCATTTGATGAATAACCTCCCGCCAGGGCATAGATGGTTCTGTCGAAATAAGTGAGATCAAACATCTTGTCACCCGAGGGAGAATTAGGAATTATACTGACAAACGCTCCTGAAACATTCGTAACCAATCCATTATTTCCATCTCCAATCCATACCTTTCCATTGCTATCCTCTGTACCAAAATTTGGT
>DASVBA010000142.1:0-5718 GCA_036376095.1 Chryseolinea sp. | reverse complement strand
GTTAAAAAAGCCATTTTACGCATTACCATTTGGGGAACAATTGCCATGGGCTTATCAGCATTAGTTGGCTATATCTTCGGTGTCCGAGTATAGTTAAGAATTTAATAATGGAAATGAACGGCGCACGTTGGCATTTGGTGTTAATCGTTTACTAATCATTACCCAATCATTTTCCCTGTCGTGGGAGTAATTGCGTTGGTCCAATAACAAAATCAGGGCAGACATCAATTGAGTCTTTAGGACAAAAATGCAGTAGGACCGTCTTTATCTTTCTATTTTTACCTATGCGACAACTTGCTGCAATAATGTTTTCCGATATGTATGGTTACACTGCACTTATGCAGCAAAACGAACAACTGGCAAAAGAGAAGCTACGAAGGCTGAAAGACGTTTTGGAAACCTCTGTATCTGCTTACCATGGCAAGATCCTTCAAAACTATGGGGATGGTGCCTTAAGCATCTTTAATAGCTCAATTGAAGGGGTTAATTGTGCCGTTGAAATACAACAAACCTTGCAGCAGGAACCCAAAGTGGAGTTGCGCATAGGGATCCATTCAGGGGAGATTTCGATGGAAGATGAGGTGATCTATGGTGATGGCGTGAACCTGGCATCCCGTATTGAATCGCTTGCTGTTCCGGGTTCGATATTTATATCAGAAAAGGTATTCGATGAGATAAGAAACCAACCAAATCTCACGGCTCGTGAAATGGGTTACTTTGAATTAAAGAATATACTAACCCCTGTCCGTGTATTTGCTTTAGATGACAAAGGTCTCGTCGTTCCGAACCGTGAGGCCTTAAAAGGAAAAACGAAACAGCCTGTCAATCGCCTTGCTGTGCTGCCTTTTGTCAATATGAGTGCCGATATTGAAAATGAATATTTTAGCGACGGTATCACAGAAGAATTGCTGAATGCACTTACTAAAGTAGATGGCCTTCAGGTTACCTCGAGAACCTCTGCTTTTGCATTTAAAGGAAAGAATACTGATATCCGTGACATTGGAATTCAGCTTAACGTAGACAGGCTGTTGGAAGGAAGCGTACGCAAAGCCGGAAACCGTGTACGCATTACCGCACAGTTGATAAATGCCATCGACGGATATCATATCTGGAGCGAAGTGTATGACCGCGATCTTACGGACATATTTAAAGTGCAGGATGAAATCAGCGGTATCATCGCGAATAAGCTTCGTGAGAATTTGGCTTCCAAAGAACATCAGGAAACGCTTGTGACGGCACCAACCAAAAATCTGGAGGCTTACACCCTTGTCCTGAAAGGCTTGCACTTTTATAATAAGATGACGCCCAAGGATACTAAAAAAGCAATAGAATATTTTGAGAAAGCGATAGAACTTGAACCGGATTACGCCAATGCTTACGGCATGGCTGCGGCAGGTTATGCCTTTCTTGGAGGACTGGGACAGATGGAACCCAACAAAGCTTTTGAGGTTGTTCACAAATACAGCGATAAAGCAATACGGTTAGACAGTTCACTTGCTATCGGTTATGCCTCAAAAGGTTCAGCTTTTCTTATTTATGATTGGAATTGGAAACAGGCATACGATTCTTTGCAAAAAGCTATAGAGCTCAATCCGGCCACCACGGGCGCTCATCAGATGCTTTCGTTCTACTATATGATCATGGGGCAAAAGAACGATGCTGTTGATATCATGGAAAAAGCTTTTAAGGTCGACCCACTCTCGCTGATGGTTAACAAGTCCCTGACCGATGCTTACATGTTTGCGGGCAGAACGGATGACGCCTTAAAACAAGCAGAATTGTTGCTGGATATGCATCCGCAGATAGGTGTTGCGTTAGAATTGAAAGGCTGGTGCGTTGGTGTACAGGGAGATTGGAAAAAGGCAGCGGAAATATTTGAAGAGGCCCACCGGTCGCAAATGCATCACTCGTTAAGAGGGCTTTTTCCATTAGGATGTGCTTATGCCAACATGGGAGAAGTTAGCAAAGCGCTGGAGTGTATACGCAAAATTGAACAATGGCAAGAGGAAGAACCGGCAATGGTCCTGGATGCCGACCTGGCAATGATCTGGTCGTCGTTAGGAGACAAAGACAAAGCTTTTTATTATTTGCTTCAATGTGTTGAAAAAAAGATGGGGCCTGTCGCTATTATTATGAATCACCCTATGTTCAACATACCACAGGATGATCCCAGGTATCAGTTGTTAAAAGAAAAGCTGAACCTGACTGAATAGTCCTTAAAATCCAAGCCTCCCTATCCTCATTGCGGGGATGTCTCATCAACGCATTTTTGAAAGGTAAACGCAACTCATGGCGCTATTCATCCAATAGTCGAATCAACCTGTCGATGGTGGCGCAAATGACGCTGTTGGAAGCATGCAATTAATCGATTTCTTCCGTTGTTGACAGAACCATTACTACAGTCAGGGATAAGCGAATTACAGTGAACCACCATGCCCGGGTTTTTCATGAAACGCGATCCCGCGTCGATGCGGAATAGCCTGTATTAACGGTCATGGCAGCACAACTACCCGATAAAATATTGTTCGATGGGGAGCAATTGGATCTCTATTCCAATCCTCTGGAGCAATTCTGGACCGGCACTAAAAAAGTCCGGCCATCTTTTATTACATCGCCCGAATGTGTCCGTGGCTATATCGCTGGCTGGGAAATACGAAATAACAAACTCTTGTTAACGGATATCGACGGCTCCTACCAACGCAATTTTATTTTCTTTCGAAAGCCGGCGAAATATTCACTGAGAAAACTTTTTAGAAGGAGTAAGAACAGACCTGTTAGAGCAAATTGGTTCTCTGGCAAGTTAAGGGTGCCAATAGGTAGTATGACCATGTATGAGGATTCGGGTTACGACTCACGTTTTGAAAAAGAACTCATTATATCTATCCACGAGGGCGAAGTCGTAAAAGTGGTCACCATCGATTTCAAGGAAAAATCGTTGGTGATCAATCTTGAGACGACCGTGGTGTAGATCATTAGTTTAGTTTAGCAGCTCCGGTTTGATGTAATAATCGATTCAATTCATTTTTCATCTCCTTCAGTGTCTCCTTCATTTTCGGATCATTTATTATGTTGTGAAGCTCATACGGATCGACAACGAGATCATAGAGTTCATTCATTCCCTCCAGATGGACGTAGTGTATGTATTTGTAACGTTGATTTCGAACTGCCTTGTAGCCCATCTTCACGATGCGAGGAAATACGGTATCGCTATAGTATTCAACAAGAAATGAACTCCGCCAGGCATTGACCTTACCGGCAAAAATTGGCACCCATGATTCGCCCTGAAAATGACTACCGGGAGCCACTCCGGCCATGTCAAGTAGCGTTGGTGCAAGGTCAATACTCAATACCAATTGCTCCGGTTTTGTTCCGGCTTTAATGGTTGGTGGATACCTGACCAGCATAGGAATACGAATGGCTTCCTCATAAGCCAACCTTCGCTCATCATCAAGACAATGTTCACCATACCAATAGCCATGGTCGCTGGTGAATACCACAATCGTATTGTTTAACTGGCCTTTATCTTCAAGGGCTTTTAATATCGTCCCGAGGCTCTCATCAACAGCCATCAACATTTCAGAGCGTTCACGGATGGTTTTCTCCTTGGTTGAAGTTTCGGCGCTCAGGGGAGGAAGCCCGTCTATACTTCGTGCAAGAGCTGGCTTGTCAAGAGGAGGAATATTATAATTGGGTCTTCGCTTGTATACGGCCTTGTCATACATTCCCGAATGTCTTTTCGCTGGAATAAAACCACCCTCCCCGATATTAACTACCGCGCCGTCATCGCGTTGAGTCAAATTGGGATGAAGCGCCTTGTGTGCCAGGTAAAGCAAAAAGGGTTGATCGCGCTTTTGATTAATAAATTGAATGGCGTGATCTGTCAGGATATCGGTAACATATCCATTTACAGTTTTCAGTTCGCCATTGATATTTAACGCAGGATCGATTGCTTCTCCCTGGCCCTTTAATGAAACCCAATAATCAAAGCCTGGACGCATGGTGTCATCATTACCCATGTGCCACTTGCCGATAAATGCTGTGGCATAGCCATTATCATGAAGTTGTTTTGGAAAGGTGCTTAGTTGGTGACTTTGTTCATTACGTGCTGTGTTATCAACGATGCCGTTCGTGTGGGCATATTGGCCGGTTAGAAAACTAGCCCGGCTGGGCGAGCAAAGGGGTGTGGTCGCAAATGCATTTATAAAGTATGCTCCCTCTTTGGCGATCCTGTCAATGTTTGGTGTCGTTAAGTAATTGTGCCCCGCTTCGCCGAATTCATCCCATCGCATGTCATCCACCAGGACTACGACCATATTGGGCCTTCTTACCATACCAGGTTCCTGAGCCAGGGACGTACAGCAAGTAATAAGTACTACTATATAAATGAAAAACCAGCTCTTAAAATTTGAACAAAAGGTTGAATTCCATTTCACATTTTTTTCTTAAGGGTAGGAAATTTAATCTTTAATCAAAGAAAACAAAAGAAAGAGATCGCTTGACTGCAATGGAATATGCCCTTACTAAGGTGGAGAGAAAGGTGGGGTAAGATGGTGACAGAATCCTAAGAAAAAGCAATCAAATTTGCTGGACAAACACGGTCGCCATTAGAATATCCCGACATCAGCCACTGATTCGTTAGCAACTAGCTTATGTGCTCATTCTAAATTCAAACCTATTCGCTCCTCAGGATCTTAACCGGATTCGTCCTCGCCGCCGATATCGACTGGTATCCAACTGTTATCAATGCAATAATCGTAATGAACAACACAGCGATTAAAAAGGTCATCGCCCCGATATCGATACGATAAGCAAATCCGTTTAACCACTGTTCAAATAAATAATACGCCAGAGGACTTGCCAGCAGAAATGATACGAGGATCAATATCAGGAATTCGCGATAAAGCATTAATACAAGACCAGATTCTGATGCTCCCAAAACTTTTCGAACACCAATTTCTTTAAGACGTCTTTCAGCGCTAAACGAAGCAAGAGCAAACAAACCAAGGGAAGCAACAAAAATTGCAAGACCGCAGAAATACTTGAATACGGTAGCGAGACGCTCTTCGGTTTCATAGGTCCGGTTCAGACCTTCATTGAGGAAGTAAAATGAAAATGCAGTTTCCGGAAACATTTCGTCCCACACCTTTTTGATAGAAGAAACTGTACTTTCATAATCACCCGACTTTACTTTAACAGCAACGTTGCCGTTGGGGGGAGAAAATGAAATAATAAGCGGACCTACCTTATTTCTGACCGGGTCAAAGTTGAAATCTTTGATCACACCGATAACTTCACTGTTATCATTACCACCGACTCCAAACTTGATCTTGCGGCCAATAGGATCCTCCCAGTTCAAAGACTTAGCGGCCGACTCATTAATGACAAAGGCCTGGGTACTATCTGTATTATAGTTAATGTCGAAAAACCTGCCTTTTACCATATCCACCTTAAACGTCTCCAGAAAATCGAAGCCAACATACATGATGGGTAACATCTGTTCGTCCGCTACACCCTCAACGATCATAGGAAAATAGGGAAGCGCTTCCTGTCCGATGTTGTGTGATAGGTTGGTTATAGTTGAGACCTCCGGAAGAAGCTTCAGCTTGTTTCGGAAGACAGGATAGTCCCGGGCCATTGTAGTATTTCCTACAGGTATCATGATCACTTGTTCCTTATCGAAGCCAAGATTCTTGTTCCTCATAAAATATAACTGGTCGG